>JAHFDX010000406.1:0-1189 GCA_023248785.1 Myxococcales bacterium | reverse complement strand
GATCCCCACCATTCCAACGAATGCCAACGTTCGTTGTTTCATTTTGGATCGCCCGGCAAGGAATCGTCGGTCGGACCGTATCCAAGCGCAAACCGAAGGTCGAGGTACGCTTGCTCCATCGCTAGCTTCGCGGTCACGCGACTTACCTCTGCGTCGAAACGCTTGGCGTTCGCGTCCGTCAACTCAATCGCGCGCGCGAGACCTTGTCGGTACAAGATTTCAGTCTCCTCCGTATTTCGCGTTGCAGAGACAACGGCATCGTCGGCAATACGGTACGTTTCGCGCGCAGCCTTGAGGGATGCGACAGCAAGCCCAACATCGGTCGCAACCGAACGACGAAGTAAGCTCTCATCAAGTGCCTGACTCTCCGCCTGCGCGAGGCGCGATCGGCGGTCGGCGTATCTAACCCCTGCGTCGAAGATCGCCCAACTGAGGGATAGCGCAAACGATTCGTCATGAACCGTTTCGCCCGTCGCAGGAAGAGGAACCATACGCGTTTGCGCGGTTGCGCTTAGCGAAGGAATCAAGCGATACATGGGCTCCTTGGCCGACTGACGAAGCGCCTCCGTCCGCGCAAATGCGGCGCGAACATCGGCTCGTCTTTCAAGCGCGGCACGAATCTGACCCGGCGCGGCGTTCTCAAACTGCTCGGCCGCGCGTGTTGTCCGTTCCGGAGGGACAAGAGGCGGGGCCACGGGCTTTCCCACGAGAAATTCGAGCTGAAGATAGGCACGCACCACCGTTCCTTCTGCTTGAGCGACCTCTCGTGCCGCGCCTGCAAGATCAACACGCGCCCGCGTCGCGTCGTTCGTTCCGGTGAGCTGGGCATCGACACGCGCGTCGGCATTCTGCGAGTTCGCACGCGCCCGCTCGTACCGACGCTTCGACGCTTCGAGGACCTGCTCCGCTGTCAACGTTTGCAAAAACGCACGGGCTGTATCAAATGCGAGAATCCGACGATCCTGGGCAGCGCCCCAACGCTCCGAATCGAGTTGATGGCGCGCCTGCGCGTACAACGGAAACGCACTCGGGCTAACGAGCGGTTGCGAAAGACCGACAGATGCCGCCGTGGTCGCGTTCCGTCCATATCGATCTTCGGCGGGTGTGGCAGTGGCACTCGTGGAGCTCGACAGTGTGGGGAAGAACGCGGTGCGCGCGCGATCGAGTTGGCCAACCGCCGCCTCGACGC
>JAHFDX010000405.1 GCA_023248785.1 Myxococcales bacterium | reverse complement strand
TGCATGCAGTTGTTTTCGAGCACAGTCATCGGTGTCTTCACGACACCTGCGCCTCGAAAGCCGCTCCACAAGGCAAACGAGACGATGCAGGCCGTAATGGCTACGTCGAGAAACCAACCGACTTTGAGTCCGATGTAGATGTTGGTCCACGACAAAAAGAAACCGAGCACCGAGCCCATTAACACTGCGCGAAACGTGAGTTGCGGCTTTTCACCTTGATATGCTTTCGCATACCACTCGCTCTCACTCATCGCTTCCACTTGTTCAACGGGCAAAAATGCGTCCTGGTCACGCTCGGCTTCCTCGAGCGTCTGAGGGGCCCTTTGAAAGATCGGCATTGCGTCGCACCCAAGCGGAGGACGCGGGTGCAGTCAATCGAGAAGCCTGGTGTTTTTCGCCCGTACAAATGGGAACGACGCAGGCCGTGGAGGCTGCGTCGTTCAAGAGGTAAGAAAGGTTGCGTGCGGTTATTGTTTGGCGCCTGCGTCGATCGGGGCTGGATCGCT
Source organism: Myxococcales bacterium (assembly GCA_023248785.1). GTDB lineage: Bacteria > Myxococcota_A > Polyangia > Polyangiales > Polyangiaceae > JAHFDX01. The sequence goes on along the minus strand of JAHFDX010000405.1, from coordinate 3,978 downwards.
GCCACCGTCAGACGGAGCTGGGGTCGGTGCGCCAGCATCCGTGGGAGGGCTCGGAGGAACTTCCCTCACATCTCCGCCTCCACCCCCGCATCCGTAACTCGCATCCATGCTGGGCGCACTGAGTTGCACTGAGCTGAGGAGCGCGAGTGAATCGACGTCGTTCGCTTTGATGCCGCCGTAGCTGATTGAATACAGGACGTTTTCCATGAACACGCTTCGGCGAACTCCCGGGTTGTAGTACCCGCAGGTGAGGTAAGGCGCGTTCGCAAAGAAGGATGTGTGCTCAACGGCACCGAGTTTTTTGATGCCGCTTGTGATGTCGATGCGCAGGAGTTCTGCGGTGCTGGTCGTGCCGCCTTTTCCGTACGAATAGGAGTAGTAAGGGAAGCTCAGTAGCTTTCGATCTTCGAAGTACGTAAACGCCTTGTGGTTGTACTGGGCTTCAGACGAGCCCCACTGGTCTCCGCTATACGTGAGCTTGTGAAGTTGCTTCGGTTGCACTGGGTTCGTTACGTCAAAGATCTGAACCGAGAGGCCAAGGCGGCGATTGGTGGTCGCATCGACGTCTTGGCCAATGGTGAGCAGGTATCCACCTTCGAGCGGATGCATGTACTCGCTGAAGCCTGGAATTTTCAGCTCGCCTAGCTTCTTTAGGTTCTTTGGATCGGTAAAGTCGATGGCAAACAGCGGATCCACTTGCCGATACGTAACTACGTATGCAGTATTTCCAACCGAGCGAACGGAGTAGATGCGCTCGCCGCGAGCGAGTTCGCCCACGTCGCCAATCTTCGTCAAGGCTCCGTTTTGGTTTTGAAGTGCGTAGACGTGATTGACGGTCGTTGAGCTGTAATACTGCTGCCCCGAAACGAGCTCACCAACGTCTTCGGTGGTTGCGATACGAAGCACGTTGTTCTGTTCGTCCAAGCTGAACTGATTCTTCACTTGCCCATCGACCGTGCCGGAGCCCACGTACGTGGGAAGGCTTGGGTCGGCAGTCAGGTCGAACTTGTGAAGATGTGTTTTCGAAAATGAAATGCGTGAGGGCAAGGATGGGATGAGGATGGCGGGTTCGTCGAGGGTGGAGAGCCCCTGTGAGCCCGAGCCACTCTTCGGTGGATTCGCCGGCTCGGTGCCGCTGCTTCCGCTGTTCGAGGTTCCAGATCCTGAGCTTCCGGTAGACGGGGCAACTGCGACTCCGGTCGAGGCCGATCCGGACGTTGCGAACATGATGCCGTTGTATGGATCGTTCCAGGCGCGTCCGGCCAAGTAGAGCGAGCTGCTGTTCGCGTACACGGTGTCGGCCGAGCCGAGGATCGCCGTGTTTTTTGCGACTTCGTTGAGCGCACCCAGGTTGAGCGATGAGATTTGCGTGAGGCCCGCGGCCGTTGAGCCCGCCGTTGGAACATAAAAGTCGGTGCACGCGAGCGTGCTTGCCGTAACAGCGCCGCCTGTCCTTTCGAACTGGTACGGAACCCAATCGGTGTACTTGCTTGAGTTGAGAAGGATGGTGTTCTTCACGCGAAGCATTTCGTACGCCGTTTTCCAGTCGGCTGCTGTTTGCGGATATACGCCGTTTGCAAACTCGGGATACGAGGCAACAGCCGGCCCGTGCGCAATGCCATTGATGACCGTGCGCACGTGCGAGTCCATGCGTCGCGAGCTCAGGTACGAACCCTCAAAGTAAGACTCGCGTGCAACTTGCGCGGTTGTACCTGAAAGCGTGAGAACCGTGATCTTTGTGAGTGGATTCGAGGAGTAGCCGTAACCACCGCAGCCATAGCAATTCGGCGTGGCGACATCGACCTCGGCGTAGCCGCCATATCCGTACTCGCTGTACCTCGACTTTGGCGTGATCCCCGCGGCCGCGTAGATCTTCGTGCCGTCGACTTGCGAGTAAACAACCACCTTGTCGCCCGCAACGAACATCTCGCTGGGTTGGCCCTCGAGAGTGAACGTGCTGGATTGTTTGAGCGCGGAGGCTGGCCACGCTTCGGCGACGACGAATTCGTTTCCGTGCAAGATGTAGAGGTACTTTCCGTCCGTCTTCACAATGTCGGCTTCGTCGACGCCTTTGACCTGCGTGTTGGTGTCGCTGTAGCTCGCCGCATAGCCCGTGTCGGTCGAGGGTGATGTGGTTGCGCTGCCGGAATTGGCTTCGGAACCCGCACTCATCGGTGCCCCTTTTGCGTAGTCGGTGCGTGTTGAGGTGCCCCACTTGTCGATCTGCGCGATGGCCGCGTCGATTTGCTTGTTCATCTTGTAGATCGCATCGGCCTTGAGCATGGACTCCAGATCCGAGCAGCTCTGGGCACGCCGAAGCGTGGCGCGGGAGGCTTCGATCGAATCGGGATTGGTCTTGCCCGAGCATCCGACGGCACTCACGACTGCCAAGCCTACGAATCCGATGGTTGCAAGCGCTTTCATGACGAGTCCTTTCCATCAACAAACACAATTGCCGATTCGGCACAGAGCTTAAAGCAAGCGGTAGGCCAGCGTGCCATTCAAAATAACACGTGTAATTTCAACCAGTTAAACTTCGTTCATACTGTGCCAATATGGCCCATTTCGCGCGACCTATGGCGGCGCATGATAGTACCTCGATTCACTTGAATCGAGGTACGTGACAAAGTCACCGCAGCTAGCCAGACCTCTGGCGCCCGAAAGAGGGCGTTGCATTATCCCGCGTTTCGATGGACTCGTTGCGCTACGTCTCGTAGACGAGCCACTTGCAGTCGATGTTTCCGTTTCGAAGGGCGAGCCAGCGTGTGTTGCGGCGCCGCACCAGACTCTCAAATTGGGGGTCGCCACTCAAGATCCCGAAGGTGATTCCGCTCGCGCGATCGATCCATGCCGCAAGAGCGCGGTTCGTTTCTTCGGCCTGTGCCAGACGAACGCCGTATGGCGGATTTGTAACAACCCATGCGCGCGGGGTATCGAACGGGTAGGGGCGCAAACTCTCGCCAAGGAAAGGGATGCGCACGCTTGCACGACGCGCGTTTTGTCGAGCGACCTGGAGAACGCGCTCGTCGGCATCGCGGGCGAGAATTTTGGCCTCGATAGGTTGCTCTTCGGCGGTCATTTTCGCATGAAGGGTTCGGTATCGGGCCCGCGCGCTCTTGTCGAAGAAGGCCCATCGCTCAAACCCGAACGAGCGACCGAGTCCAGGCGCGCGCGTGGTCGCCATTTGTGCCGCTTCAATGACGATGGTGCCTGCGCCACACAACGGATCGAGCAACGGCGATTTCATATCCCATCCGGACAAGCGAACAAGAGCGGCGGCGAGCGTTTCCTTCAGAGGCGCTTCACCTGCAGCCATTCGCCAACCACGTTTGAAAAGCGGTTCGCCCGAGACGTCGAGATACAGCGTCGCTTGGTTGCGATTCATGTTAATGAAGAGAAGGACGTCTGGGTCTTCCACGTTCACGGATGGCCGATGGCCGACTTGATCCCGAATGCGGTCGACGATGGCGTCCTTCGTTTTTTGCGCAATGAACTGCGTGTGGGTCAGGGTACTTTGGCTCGCTGAGGATCGAACCGCGAGCGTGTGCGAAGGTGTGAGCACGTCTTCGAGAGATAGCGCGCGGACTCCGTCGTAGAGCGCTCGCTCGCTTGAAGCGTCGAACGTGCCGCGTTCCAAAAGGACGCGCATTGCAATGCGCAACGACAGACATGCGCGCCAGCCTTCCTCGATAGACCCCTCAAAGTGCACTCCCCCACGCGTTGCGCGCACACCTCTGAACCGAAGGGCCCGAAGCTCGTCACGCAGAGCTCCCTCGGTTCCTTTCGCAGCAGTAGCAAAATACGTGAGGATCATCGGTGAGCGGAATGTGGCACATATTGAAGCAGGAGTCGCCGTCCCGCCTGAGAGCTAAGCCCGGACGTTCGCGTGGAGCCTCGTAATCCTAAACCGTGGGCCCCCCCGTGCGAGCCCCCTACCCCCTCCCTTCCCCCGGCTTCGGCGGAAGGGAGACCGCGACG
>JAHFDX010000404.1 GCA_023248785.1 Myxococcales bacterium | reverse complement strand
TCCCCAGGCACTCCGATCGAAAGACCCGTCGGGCCATTTTTCGTCGAGAAGACCGGGGTCAGATCCAATCCCTTGGGCGCCCGCTCTCGAAAGTCGACCGCGATCACGCGCTTGGTCGATGCAGAATACACGAGCGCAAATCCACCCCCACCAATGCCACTCGCACTCGGATTCACAACCCCAAGGGCGAGCGCGGCAGCAATCGCACCGTCGACCGCAGAACCTCCCGCGCGCATGACTTCCATCGCGGCACGTGTGGCATCTTCGTGATCGCTCGCCGCAGCGATCCGATGTCCTTCGGCGCTTGGCGGAAAGGCTGCATGGGCGTGCGGAGCGCTTCCGACACAAAGCGCAAAGGCGAAGGCGGCGAGTGCTAGGCTGGACAAACTGGTCCGTTGCAAGCGAAGGATTGGGAGCATGCGAATCGTATACGTCATGGATCCGATGGAGAACGTCCTCCCCGACAAAGATACGACGTATGCGCTCCAACGTGCGACCGAAGCGCGAGGCCATCAATCACTTCACTGCCTTCCTCACGATGTCTTCATAAAAGACGGACGCGCCTTTGCGCGATGTCATGAGGTGACCATCGAAGCACACTCTCCGTGGTTTCGGATGAAAAGTCCAAGCGCGGTTGCGCTTGACGAGGTCGATTGCGTGTTCGTACGAAAAGATCCGCCGTTCGACGAAGCCTATTTGTATCTGACTCTGTTACTTGAAGTCGTTCGTGGGAAAACGCTGCTTTTGAACGACCCTGCGGGCCTCCGCAGTGCAAATGAGAAGCTCTACGCCCTTCACTTCGGCGCGTTTGCACCGCGCATGGTTGTCAGTGCCGATCGCGACGTCATCCACGAGTTCGTGCGCGAATGCAGCGGCGAGGCTGTCATTAAGCCCCTGCACGGAGCAGGCGGCGCAGGCGTGTTGCGTTTGCGTGAGGGTGACGACAACAAGCGCTCGATCGTCGATACGCTTACACGCGAAGGCAAAACCCTCGCCATGGTGCAGGAATACCTTCCCGCCGTGCGCCAGGGCGACAAGCGCATCTTGTTACTCGACGGCGCGCCGCTTGGCGCCATCAATCGTGTGCCGCGCAGCGATGATTTACGATCCAACATTCACGTTGGCGGCCGCGTCGAACCCACCACCATCAGCAAGAATGAGCGTGCCATCATTTCCGCAATCGCACCCCGTCTGCACGCGGATGGCCTCGTCTTCGTGGGACTCGATGTGATTGGCGAAAAGCTCACCGAAGTCAACGTTACGTCGCCCACAGGAATTCAGGAACTCAGTCGCCATGAAGGTCGCGACCGCGCGACCGACGTCATCGCGTGGATCGAGCAAAGAGCAAAGGCGCCTAAATAGTTTAATGCCAGTTACGTTACGTGTACCCATTCCCGACGGTGACCCCGAAGTCGTAACCATCGACGGCGCGCGCATTGTTCTTGGACGTGGTCAAGGTTGCGACATCCGGCTTCCCGACGCGAGCGTGAGCCAACGGCACGCCTCGATTCGCGCGGAGTCATCGGGATACGTCGTTGTGGACGAGGGCAGCACGAACGGCACGTACGTGGGCGGCATACGCGTTCCCGCACACACAGGACGCTTGCTTCGAAGTGGCGATCGCATCGTCCTTGGATGCTTTGTCATCGAAGTACGGTTGGGTGCCGCACCCATGACCTCGGACATGGCGAATGTAACCCGCGATATCGCATTTCGGTTGGTCGAGCACGCACTTCGGCAGAGCGGGCATGAGCTCGTAACGCGCCTTCGCATCGTGGAGGGCCCTGGCTTTGGCGCGGAACTCGCCCTCACGCAACTTCGACGCGTGTACCGGATTGGACGAGGAGAACTTTCGGACCTTGTTTTGTCGGACCCTGACGCCTCCCGCGAACATTTCGAGGTCGTGTGCGTAGAGCGCGGCGTATTCGTCCGTGATTGCGGTTCGCACAACGGCACGTGGCTTGGAAGTCAACGACTGGTGCCCATGGAGGAAACACCCTGGCGGGTCACCTTGGCTGTCCGCGCAGCGAAGACTGTTCTCGCGTGCGAGGAGCCCATTGCCATGGCGCTTGCCGAGTTGGAGACGTTGCCCGATCGGGTTATGGATCCACCAACGGCAGCAGTAGCAAGCACGCCTTTACCCAACGTCGTGCGACCATTACGTGAGCAAACGCCTGCTTCGCGTCTTCCACCGGTGAAGGCGACACGACCTTCGCGCGGCATGCGTAGAGCCTGGGGTGCGGTGGACATTGTGGTGCTTGGGATTGGATTTTTGGTCCTCGCTGCGAGCATGGCGGGACTGGTTTGGGTGTTTCGGAGTGGGTAGACCTACACGCTGCCCTGTGCAGGCGGAGCCCCTTGCGGGGGTGGTGGCGATCCGGCAGGCATACCAGGCACCGTGTGGGCATCGGGGTCCGTGCTACTTCCTCGCTTCACGGGGCGCCTTCGCACTTCGGGGCCGTACGACATGGGCAACCCTTCCAGTGAAATCGTCGCAAGCTCTGCTTCGAGATCCTGTGCAGTGCGTGGCCTTTCGCCAACCTTCTTTTTCAGGCACTTGAGCACGATTTCATCGAGTTCCGCCGGAATTGGCAAGTCGGGTCTCTTCGCGCGCATTGGAACCGGAACTTGACGTTGATGCAAATCGAGCAAATCTCTCCGATTGGTCGACGAGATCGGAAGCTCTCCCGTTAGGGCTTCGTACATGAGTACGCCAAACGCATAAATGTCCGTGCGTGGCTCCACATTCGCACCAATGCACTGCTCGGGAGCCATGTATTCCGGGGTTCCAAGGGTGTATCCGGTTTGCGTGAGTGACTCGGCCGATGCGAGTTTGCTCATGCCAAAGTCGAGCACCTTCGAGGTGCCGTCTTCGCACAGGTACACGTTGCCCGGCTTCAAATCGCGATGAACGACGCCCTTGCGGTGAGCGGCCCCTAGCGCGCGCGCCACATCGACAAACACCGGGATGGCAAACCCAGGGGCAATCAGGCCTTCTTTCGATAGCTTGTCGGCAAGCGAGCGCCCGATGAGGCGCTCCATCACAACGTAAATTGATCCATCGGACATCTGGTCGAGATCGAGCACGCGCACCACATTGGGGTGCTCCACGTGCACTTGAATGTACGCCTCACGGCGCAGCCGTGCGATCTCGCCTCCGTCACGCGCTGCAGCGCCTCGAAGAACCTTGACCGCCACTTCATGCCCGAGCGTCAAATGTTCCGCCGCGTACACAACTCCGATTCCACCAGACCCAATCTTTCGACCGATGCGGTATTTGGCGCCGAGAACAGTGCCCGTGAGTTCCGACGGCGTGGCCGACGTCTCGCCTCTAAGTTCCAATCCGCGCTCGAGCGCAGCAATCCGGTTCTGTTCAAACTTGCGAATCGTTCCTTCGCTCACCGAACGATCCCAAAGCAGGCCCACCGCCCCGCCAAGCACGCCGGCGAGCAAAAACGCAATCCCCCCCGCGAGCCAGCCTCCCGAAAGTGCAATTGCAGATCCGCTCAACACCGCAGCACCCGCCGCACCCAAAGCCGCGCCATAACGCCTTCGCATCGGATTCCAACGCACATGGTAGACGCTGGCGTCGTGACCTTCGGCGAGGCTTTGCTCGATCGTCACGCGTGCTTCGGGTAGGCCCCAAATGCGCGGGTAACTTGCGAGCTCGCCGGCGCGTGCGTCGCACAGCATGCGTTCGCCTTCAACATCGAATTCATCGCTTGGATCATCGCCATCGGTGCGCGGCCGATATGTCATGCGAAGCTCACGTACGATTTCCTTTGGTGCGTCTGCAGCCCCAATTTCGGCGATCTCCCACGTTCCGACGCGTGTCACCTCGCGCGCGTGGTTTGCAAGATAGCGATACGCGTCGATCGGCTGCTCGGCGGTTCGCAGCATGCGCACCATGGTTCCGAGCGCCTCAGGATGGGTTGCCCATGTTCCACGATGTGACAACGAGTCGGCCCCCAACTGCCCCACAATGGCACGTAACGCTCGCTTCGCCGCAGCTGTGCTTACCCACCCGGTTTCGTTCTCCACGATGGATGGATCGATCCCGGCTGACACAAGCACCTGCCGCACAGCGCGTTCGCCGCGTTCGTCGCGAATGCGAAGCAAGTAGGTCTTGAGGACATAGGCACGAACCTCCTCTTTGCCTCCTTGCCTGAGCGAGCCGTGTCCGATCGCCGAGTGCATGCCAGCCATTCAGGCTACGGGACGGTGATCGCAATGGGAAGGTGCTTCAGTAATTCGTGTAGACGCGGTTCGCACCAAGCCCGATGTCGTCCGCTACTTTTCGAACAGATGTCATCATGGCGTCGTTGCCAACCACAAATATGTAACTTAGCGAGGGACCATTGAGGGGCTTGTCACGCATCTGCCCCCCGCTCTGGCCACCGCGCTGGCCGCCATAGTCACGAAGAATGGCATCGTGCACGAACCCATGTTCGTACCCCTCCGTTTTTTGATCGGACAAGCATACCGTGACGCG
>JAHFDX010000013.1 GCA_023248785.1 Myxococcales bacterium | reverse complement strand
AGGGTCGTCGCCTGTGCCCTGAAGACCTGTGACAATTGAGTATCCGATGAGCTGATTTTCGCGGACGCCTTCGACGTCGCAGAGGTCGCGCAAGCGATCGGCTGATGCGGGACGCGTCATGGTGAGGAGCGCCAAGAACGCGCATGCGAGGATACGAATGAAGAAACTCACAGGTTCTCGTCGCATGTTGACTACACCTCTAGAGAATTCGATTGCAACGGGCGCGCCCGCCCGATCTCACCGATTAGATATGGCTCAGAACGGGTTGATCGCATCGAGGAACTTCCCAAGCCACCCGCGGTCCTGTTGGTCGGCGATGTCGCCACGTCCGGTAAACTCGACCTGGGCGTCGGCTAGGCGCGAGGAGGGCACCGTGTTGTCCTGACCCACGTCCGCCTGGCGAACGAGGCCTGAAACGTAGAGGTGGTACTCCTCGTTGTTGATCATGACGACCTTGGTTCCCTCAAGGTAGAGATCGCCATTGGGCATCGTTTGCTTCACGCGAACTGCGATGTTGCCGGAGAGCTGGCCTTTGCGCGTGGTTGCACCGTCACCCGCGAACTCGCTTGAACTTGCAAGCGCCAGGAGTTTGGCGGGATCGATGTCAGGACTCATACGCTTAATGGCTGGGATGAGGCCTGCGATGTTCTCGGCACCAATCGATTTTTTGCTGGTGCGTGTGAGCTTGGTTGTTGCGTCGCCCTTGGCGTCGGCCTGTTCGTCGATGTGAACAATCACGATGTCCCCTACGCGCGCCGCTCGTGTGTCGATGAGAAGGCCGCCGGCTGCTTCGCTGAATAGCGAACCCGTGCTTGGACGCGCTTCGGCCTGTGCGGCCGCATATGCGCCCGGCGCGTAGTTACGATTGCGCGGAACGAAGCCCTTGATGTGATTTGCCCCGCCGCAGCCTTCGAGAAGGAAGAGCAATCCGGCGCAAATGATTAGGGTGCTTGCAGCTTTTTTCGTCCCAAACTTCATGAACGTCCTCGATGGGTCAGAGGATGTCCGCGGCGTCTCGGCTGACGAGCTTCGCGCGTACGACCTTGTTGGTAGAAAGCTGAACGTTGATGACGTCACCGACACTCGCATCGCTAAGCGTCAGTGCCGACGTTGCGATTTGCAGGCCATGCTGGCGAATGACTGCGTTGACGTGCGTGTTGCGGGGCACTTCAGGTGTTGCGCCCTCTTCGCTAATGTTGAACTCCGCGGTGACAAATGTGCGCACCGGCGTGTTGCTTCCGTCGACAAAGTCCACCGTGATTGAAGTTCGAAATGGCCCTTTTTGGTGCGGAAAGAGTGGGAGAATTGCAACTTGCGGTGTTGCATTCTTGGCAACGAAAACCTCGTGCGTGGACTCAACGCGAACAAGCGTGATTCCTCGCTTCAGGTTCTTTTGAACATCGATCTCGACGACGCCCGCAATTTCACTTGGCGCGACTATTTTGCCGGCGCGCTTAATTCGGGTGAGCGTTGGGATGTCTGACGGAACGTCGGTGATAGCATGGCGCTTCAGGACAGATTCAAGCTCTCCGCGACTGACGAGACGCGATTGTCCAGGCGTCGGAGAAGGTCCCATGTCGATCGTGCGTGCGGCGCCTTCGATGGAGGGAAGGCAGTCAGAGACGATGATCCGGGCGCCCTCGATGGTGAATTCTGGGATCTCTTGTTTCTTCGCCAACTTCGGTTGCGCCTCAGTTGGCGCGATCTGCGCGGGCCGATTCTTTTTGCCTTTGCGCGCGGTTCCTCGTGCGGAGCCATCGGGCGCAATCGCAACCATCGCGAATACGAGCAATACGGTGTTGCGCACGGCGGGCCTCATCGCATCTGCGTGGCGTTGCGCAGCATTTCGTCTGCTGCAGCGACCACCTTGGTGTTGATTTCGTAGGCGCGTTGCGCCGCAATCATTGCCACCATTTCTTCGACGACTTCGACGTTGGATGATTCCACGGCACCTTGGAGCAGGCCACCGCGACCATCGGTTCCCGGCTGACCCACTTGCGCGTCGCCGCTTGCGCCGGTCGGGGTGAACAGACTGTGGCCAATGCCCGAGAGCCCGGCTGGATTCACGAAGTTCGCCGTTTGAAGTTGGCCAACCTGCTGAGCGGTGGCTTGCGTTCGTGTGGTGACCGACACAGTGCCGTCTGCGCCCACATTGACGCTCTGCGAGTCAGCGGGAACCGTGATGGGAGGATTTAACGGGAACCCTTCGGAAGTCGTTAGGCGCCCCTGATTGTCGACGCGGAAGTTCCCCGCGCGCGTGTACGCCGGTTGTCCATCGGGTTGTGTGACCACGAAATACCCCTTGCCTTCAATCGCGAGATCGTAGGGATTTCCCGTGGTTTTGATCGTTCCTTGCTGCTCGAGGCGCGTAGTTGCGACGAGGCGAACGCCGGAGCCGAGTTGAAGGCCCGTCGGGGATTGTGCGTTGGAGCCTGTTTGGGAACCTGCTCCGCGAATCGTCTGGTAGGCGAGGTCCTGGAAGTCGGCTCGCATCTTCTTGTAACCAGTGGTGTTCGCATTCGCGAGGTTGTTGGATATGGCATCCAGCTGCGCCTCTTGCGCACTCATGCCGGTAGCGGCGACGTTGAGGGAACGGAACATGGGTCAACAGAGATGCATGGGGCGTGCCCTCCCGAAGGATGACATGGTGTGGCGAGCGAAGTAGCTCAGCCGCCGCCGGTATCACTTGCATCGGCATCCGTTGCTGCGTCAGAGGCGGCGTCTGCATCGGCTGCCGCATCAGCATCGGTCGTCGCATCGGCATCTGCGGCGGCGTCTGCATCGGCTGCCGCATCAGCATCGGTCGTCGCATCGGCATCTGCGGCGGCGTCTGCATCGAGAGCCGCATCGCCTGCGTCCACGTCGCCCGAATCACTCGCGTCCGTTGCGTCGGACGATCCGGTGTCGCTTGTGACGACATCGCCACCGTTGCTGCCGTCGGTCGCCGCGCCGGCGTCGACCGGAACGAGCACGCACTTGCCCGCGGAGCATGTCTCGCCGTTCTTGCAGTCGGACAAGCGAATACACTCATTGATCTGGAGGCACGACGCACTCGCGAGCACGTAGACCATCGCGATCGAGCTCAGCACTACGGCTACGCGCATTCGCATCGCTTACTCTCCTACCGGCGGCGAAAAGAGATTGGTGCGGAAACCCACGCCGACGAGACCCCAAATAAGAACACGTTCGCCGGGAAGATCGGTACCAAACGGCATTGCTGAGAATGAGGGCTCAATGAAGAACGCGCTTTGCCCCATGGGCACGCGCACCTGAAGGCCAGCCACGAATCCAAAGAGTGTGTGCGGCGCGAGTATGGTGCTCACACCCGCGAACGGCATGAGCCACTTTCCGAGCGAGCGCCCGTAGCGCAGCTCCGTACCGAAAGAGGCCGATGGTTCGAGCTCCGCAAATGGGCGCACGCCGAAGACGCCATTTGGATCCTCGTCGAGTTGAAAGTCGATCCCCACCGCGAGGCGAGTTCGTGCACGACGGAAGATCATTTTTCCGAGACCCGGATCGCCACCCTCGAGTCCCGTATGTAAGGAGATATCACCTCCGACGGTGACTCGTTGTGCGAGCGCGGGGACCGCCGTTGCCATGGCGGCGGTGAGCGCCAAACCTGTGACGAAGGCCCGTGTCATGGATGGTGTTCCTTCCCATGATCCGGCGCTCCCTTCGTCTCGTTGTGCGAGTCGTGTGGTGCGGGCGTGTGCCCCGTTTGATCGTGGCCAGGTGGAGCCGCACCAGCCTGATCGTGGCCAGGAGCTGCACCTGCATCCGATGCATGGTCGCCGTTCACGTCGGGCGTTGTTGCATGCGCCGCACCTGCTGGCGGCTCAGGTTCAACGGGCACATCGTCAAGGCTGACCTCGCTACCCGAAACGAGCACGATTTCCACTCGACGGTTCTTCGCACGCCCTTCGGCTGAGTCATTCGGAGCGATCGGCTTGAACTCGGAATATCCCGCCGCGGAGAGTTTCTCCGCTTTGAACCGATGAACCTCATAGAAGCGCTCCAAAACCGATGTGGCGCGACCCGTGGAAAGCTCCCAGTTGGACTAGAACTTTTCGCTGTGCGTGGGAATCGAGTCGCTGTGGCCCTCAATGCGCATCGTGGAAGGATGATTCTTGAGTTGCCGTGCCAGTGCATCGATCGCCTTCGTACCTTCCGGCGTTAGCTTTGCCTCGCCACTTGCGAAGATCAGCTTTTCGGGGAGCCGAATGACGAGCTCGCCGTTCACATCCTCGACTTCCATTTCTTGCAGTGCGGACTGCTGAGGTCCGACCGCGCGAAGTACGGCCTCCTTCAGAATGGCCTTATTCCGTTGGACCTTTTCGTCCCTCGTCATCGTGCCGCCGGCTTTCGGCCCGCCTTGCCCTTGGCCGGGGCCCTTGTTGCGATTGCTGAGCGAGTTGCCGGCCCCCGCCATCATGCCTCGCCCTTGGCCCGGAATGATTTCCCATTCCAAGGTGCCGATGAACGACTCGGTAAATCGGCCGACCTTCTTCGAGTCAGGCGTCTGCGAGACGGCGAACATAACGACGAAGAACGCGAACAGAAGAGTGATGAAGTCGGCGTAGCTAAGAAGCCAACGCTCATTGTTTACGTGCTCTGGATGCTTGTGCTTCCTTGCCATTACGCAGCAGCCTCAGCCTTGGCGTCGCCATGGCCACCCGTGTGCGGTGCCATCGCCAAGAGGCGTTCGCGGACGAGCTTGGGGTTCATACCTTGCTGAATGGCAAGAGCGCCTTCGAGCATGATGTTGTAGAAAGCAACTTTCGTTCGCGTCTTGAGTTTGATCTTGCCTGCTGCCGGTAGGGCAAAGAGATTCGCCACGCCGACGCCGTAAATCGTAGCGACGAACGCTGTTGCGATGCCGTGACCGACCTTCGCAATGTCGTTCAAATTACCCATAACGACGATGAGGCCGAGAACGGCGCCGATGATTCCGACGGTAGGCGCATATCCGCCAATGGCTTCCCAAACCTTCGCTTCGTCTTCGCCGTCTTGCTCGACGTGATGGACGCTTGCATCGAGCGATTCGCGCATCGCGACTGCATCCACACCGTCGACGGCCATGTTGATGGCACGCCCAAGAAACGGATCGCTGGCCTTCGCGGCGAGCGGTTCGAGCGCGAGAATACCTTCCTTGCGGGCGGTGGTTGCGTACTTGACGATCTCTTCAATCACCTCGTGCGATCGATCTGGCGCCTCACCAAAGATGAGCTTCATGTTCTTCATCGTTCGCATGAAGGTGTCGAACGGAAACTGAGTCATGGTCGCGCCAATGGCTCCAAGTCCCACGATCATGGCGGCGGTGGGCTGAATGATGGCCATGATGGATCCACCTTCAAGAACATCGCCGACGAGGATTCCTCCCAACGCGACGCCGAGCCCAAATACCGTCCCTTTATCCATAAATCACCTTCGCACCTGCGGCGCATGAGTGGGTGCAGCGGGAGGCGGAGGATCTGAATTCCGTCGAGCTAGCCGTCCAAGGGCCGCGTCGTATCTGGGCGCTCCCGTCGCCCCGACCGCACGGCGAAATTGAATGATGCGATCGATCACTTCATCAAGTGCTTCAAGCACAATGATGCGATCTCCTCCCAAGAGCGACACCGTCGTATCAGGCGTGACATCGATCCAGGTCATAAGATCTGGATTGATGGCAACGGCTTGTCCATTGAGGCGAGTGAGCACAATCACGGCGACCTCATCCACTTCTTTCCCACGATCGAGCTGTCGCAAAATCCAAGCCAGCTCGGCCGTTTGAACGCAATGCAAACGCGCACAACGCTCAGGATGAGTTACGGATGCGGGCAACAAGCGCATAAGGCGCGACGGGTGCACTCCGCATGTCATTCCGAGCTACCCGGCCATGTCATTCCGAGCGGAGCGAGGAACCCCCCGTGGTTGCGCTGTAAGCCATCACGGGAAAAATGAGCGCGCGCGGCAATAGCGATCCGCACACACGCGCTCACAAATTCATCCGCCACAAGTCGTAGAACGCGTCGACAAGCTTATTACGCACCGTCGCCACGAGCTTGACCTCAATGGCTGCTTTCTGCGACGCGATCATCGTTCCGTGGATGTCGTCGTTCGTTCCTGCAGCGAATGACGAGGCCATCTTGTTGGCTTCGATTGATGTTTGATTGGCGTGTGAAAATGCGGCTTTCATCGCGTTTTCAAACGGCATAGATTCCGCCGAGGTGGCAGAGTCCGTCTTCTTGAAGTCGTCAAACTGAATGCCGCCCTGAAGCTTGAGTTCAGGCTGTTGCCCGCCGAGCATATTCTCCAGACCACTCGCCGGCGTGATAGCAGCCATGATCAGCGACCAATCCCGAGGGCTGACCGCGCCATGCTCTTGACCGACTCAATCGAGGTAACGCCGGCTTCGTATGCGCGTGACGCGGTGATCATGTTGACCATCTCTTCGACCACGTTGACGTTTGGCAAAAGAACATAGCCCTCGCCGTCCGCGTCCGGATGCCCGGGATCGTACACGCGGTTCGGATCGCGCTGATCCTGCTGGATGCGAACGACCTTTACCCCCACTGCGGCCTTCATTGCAGGGTCGAACGCATCGGCAGGGCCACCCCTTGTGGCGACCGATGTGTCCGCACGAAACATTGGGTCGAGGCGCTTGTAGGGTCCGCCTTGCGGTGTGCGTGTCGTCTTGGCGTTGGCAAGGTTGGAGGCGATTGTGTTCATGCGCGTGCGCTCGGCCGACAGGCCTGACGCAGCAATATCCATCGCAGTGAAAGCTCCAATGGGCATCGGTTATGTCCTCGCGAACCTTTCGTAACAATCTTTGTGCCAAAAATGCGTCATCATCCGGTCTTGAAGTCCGTTGCCGCGGCCGCAAGGCCGTGAAGGTCTCCGCTCACCAGCGTGGCGAGCACGTCGTAACGAATTTGATTCGCGGCTGCTTTCGATGCTTCGCGATCGAGGGAGACTGAATTCGTGTCGTTTGCGCTCTTGGAAGGATCGTCGAACACTTTTTCATCCGCCGCCGGGGTCTGGCCCGTTTTCCCACCGTGATTGACGTGCTTGTCTGACGTCTTGCGCAGGACAACCTCGAACGCGTTCTTCTCCGCCGAGGCCGGCGCCCGCGCGAGGTCTTTGGATACGTACCCTGGTGTATCCACATGCGCGATATTGGAGATGATGAGCGTCTGCCTACGCTGGTGATAGTCCAGGCTGTACTGCAATGACTCGACGCCGGCGAACAGGGAGCTCACGCCGTCTCCAAGGAGCATCACGCGTGCCAGATCACAAAAGCTGCCGTTCGGAGAGTCAAAGGGCCTGGCTAGCCAGACCCATGACACCGAAGGCATGTCAGGTGGGGCAAGTGCGACCTCAACGGTTGCGCATGAGGTCACTTGTGACCCCGCCTTTGAGCGCCCGACATTCCCACGCGGTTGCGTAGCATTCCCTGGATATTCACGGGGCGTTGCAAATCGCTGTGCGGGGTCGAATCGGCCCCAGGCAAAGCATGAGTCACACCTTGTAACAGCGTTCGTGCAATTTCGATTTTCCCAGCAAAAACCTGGGAAATGACAGTGTGTTGGCGGCCTTCGCCAAAACGTCGACGCCTGGCCCGCGGCTTGCGATGTCAACTTTCGAACGCTATCCAGTCAACAGCTCGGCGCAACCACATTGCGGAGGTACGATGGATCACTTCAGCGACGAAGAACGGGAATCCGGAATCATTCGCGTTGGGGAACTCCAAGAACCTCCGATCGCGGCAGGGGCAGCCCGTCCGCGCAGCATGGTCGATGTGATTGGCGAATCGCAGTCGATCGTTGATCTCTACCGGATGATCGATCGAGTTGCCGATACGACCTGCACCGTGTTGGTGACCGGAGAGAGTGGTACGGGTAAAGAACTCGTAGCCCGTGCTGTGCACAATGCGAGCCCGCGAGGATCGTCACCGTTCGTTGCAGTGAACTGTGGTGCGATTCCCGAGGCTTTGCTCGAAAGTGAACTCTTCGGTCACGTGCGCGGCGCATTCACCGGCGCGCACACATCGAAGACTGGTCGCATTGGAGTGGCTCAGGGCGGAACGCTCTTCCTCGACGAGGTGGGTGAACTTCCCCTGTCGCTTCAAGTGAAGCTCTTGCGACTCTTGCAGTCGTATGAGTACTCGCCGGTCGGCGACTCGAAGACCTACAAGGCGGATGTTCGCATCGTGGCAGCGACGAACATCGATCTCGAAGAAGCGGTTGCGGCAGGCAAGTTCCGTGAAGACTTGTATTACCGCCTCAACGTCATTCATCTTCAGCTCCCGTCTCTGCGTGAGCGCAAGGAAGACCTGGCGTTGCTCATCGACTGGTTCATCGAGAAAACAAGCAAGCGCATTAGCCGCGACGCCGTGATTTCCTCGGCCGCGTTCGATGCGATGATTGCTTGGAACTGGCCGGGCAATGTTCGAGAGCTCGAGAACACCATCGAGCGCGCGATGTTGCTTTGCACAGACAGCGTGATCGAGCCGCGAGACCTTCCTGCGAAGATCTGCGGACTTGGCGCGGAACGAAGGAATGGTTCGACGAACACGAGCCTGCCCGATGGCGGTGTAGACCTTCGGACGGCCGTTGAATCATTCGAGAACAATCTGATCCGTCAGGCGCTCGAGCGTACAGGTTGGAACAAGAACCAAGCTGCTCGCTTGTTGGGCTTGAATCGCACAACCCTCGTCGAGATGCTCAAGCGCAAGCGCCTGGGTTCAACGAAGGCAGCGTAGGCACGAGCTCGTGTGCCTCAAAGGGGCACGGCACGCTACGTGCTTGAGCTTGTGTAGAGATATACGGGGGGTGGCCGGAGGGCGGAGCGAAGAGCTCCGCCCTTTTTTTTTAATAAGGTATCTGACGTAGTGACGAATTGCGTTTTTGCACGTCGGCCCCGAAATTTCCGCGGTTTTGTTGGGCCCACCTCTTGCACCTCTCAAGCCTGATAGGAGGAAGTGTCGAGTGAACGAGAGGCTCAAAGCCATCCTCTCTCAGATCGCTGGGTTCTGGCAGAACCTGTCGACCGGAAAGCGCGCCATCTTCGTGGCGTCAACCGTTGGCGTTAGCGTCATGGTGTTGGCGATATCGTTTTTCGCGGGCCAGGAACACTACGCGACACTTTACTCCGAGTTGAACGGCGAAGATGCGCAAGCGATGGCGACCAAGCTCAAGGAGCTCAAGGTCAATTATAAACTTGATGGCCACGGAACGAGCATCCTGGTGCCCGTGGACAAGGTCGACGAAGTGCGACTCGAACTTGCCGGAGCCGGTCTTCCCCGTGGTGGCAGCAGCGTTGGAAATGAGATCTTCGACAAGACGAAACTCGGCGCGACAGAGTTCGAGCAGCGCGTTCAAAAGCAGCGCGCGCTTGAAGGCGAGCTCTCACGCACGATCGGAAGTTTGGCGGCCGTTGGAACTGCGCGGGTCCATTTGGTGATGCCCGAGCGTAGTATTTTTTCGATGCGCCGCGAGTTTGCGAGCGCTTCCGTGCTGTTGAAACTGCGGACGGGGCGTGCGCTGTCGAAAGGCGAGATTGGTTCCGTTGTTCACCTTGTAACCTCAGCCGTTCCCGGCCTCACGACCGATCATGTTTCCGTCGTGACAACCGATGGGCAGACGCTCCATCGCCCACGGGGCGAGGCTGGAGGTGGCGGAGGACTTGGCGGCGGCGATCAAGAGGAGAAGGAAGCGGAGTACGCCATGCGCCTACAGGACAAGGCGCGTGAACTTCTCGAGCGCACGGTAGGAGCGGGGCACGCCGATGTGCGCGTGAGTGTGGATCTCGACCTCACCGCGAAGGAGACGACCTCTGAGCGCTACGATCCACAGAAGGCTGTGATCCGGAGCAAGCTACTTTCGAAGGAGCGTTCGCAGAGCGCTTCGAGTGAAGGTGTGGCGGGCGTGCCTGGCGCAAACAACACTCCGCCCGCTGGTGACAATGCAGACAACGGCGGCGAAAATAGCAACACCAGCGGATCGATGCGTGAGTCCAGCACCGAAAACTGGGATATCGACAAGGTCGTTGAGAAAACCCTTGCGCCAGCGGGGCGCGTCGCGCGCGTGTCGGTCGCCGTGTTGGTGGACGGCAAGCAAGCTGCGGGCAAGGAGTTCATTGCGCGCGAGAAGGACGAGCTTGAGCGGTTGGGCGAACTCGTAAAGAGCGCAGTCGGCTTTAACGCGACGCGTGGCGACGGATTCCGCATCGAAAGCGCAGCGTTTGTTCCACCTCCTGACATCGAAGCCGCGGCGAAGGTGGTTGAAGAGAAGCAGATGCGTGCTCGCAACATAAGCTACGGGCTCTATGTGGGCGGCGCGCTTGCGGTTGCAGCCGCGGTCTATCTTCTCATGAAGAAGATGCCGAAGGCTGCCCCACGACCCGCAAGAGCGACGGCAACAGCCGCCCTGACAAATCCGTCTTCGGCTGAAGTGCGTGAGCTCGCACGTGCGGTGATTGATACGGTGGATCGGGGTGCGTTCCCACCAGGTGCGAGTGATGCTCCAAGGCTTCCGGGCGCGTCAATCCTTCCTGAGGAGGTACGAGAACGCGTTCGTACCGAAGCGCTCTCACTTGCCGCGAAAGATCCTGCGAGTGCGGCCGTAGTACTCAGGGAGTGGCTGAACTCGCCGCAGATGTCTACGCGCGGGGAATAGTCATCATCTGGAGGGCTGATGCCTCTCACGGGTCCAGAAAAAGCAGTATTGATGTTGCTGTCGCTCGATGAATCGGCTGCGGCACCCATTGTTGCCGAGCTCGATGATGCTGAATTGCGCAAGTTGAGTGAAGTGGCAACGATGATGCGCACGGTTCCGGCTGCGTCCCTGGACGACGTGTACCACGAGTTTATCTCGCGAACGGCCACGGCGGTCGCGGTGCCGCGAGGGGGTCTCACGTACCTTCGCCGGTTGGCAACGCGTGCGCTGGGTGAATCGCGGACTCAGGAGATTTTTCAGGCTGAAAAACAGTCGGGCCTTGATCGTATTGCGACCACTGACCCTCGAATGGTCGTATCGGTCGTTGAGACCGAACACCCTCAAGTCATCGCCGCGATTCTGTCGCAGCTGGAGGCGGAACCTGCGGCCCGCATCTTCGAAGCGCTGCCGGAGGACAGACAGGCATCGGTGATTCAACGTCTCGCGACGATGACGATCGTGCCCGCGGGCTTGCTTGATGGCGTTGCGGCTGCGATCGCAGACGAGCTTCCGCCGCCCGAAGTGGAGGCGTCCATTTCTGTAGATGGAGCTGCATCGTCCGCTGGCATTCTCCGCAAGCTGGGTAAAGAGACGTCAACCAATTTGCTCGCGCGTCTCGATGAGGACGCGACGGAAATCGCTGAGCAGATTCGACGTTCGCTTTACACGTTCGAAGATCTCGCGGCGCTCGACACGAAGTCGCTCCGTGCGTTGCTCAAAGACGTGCCTCAGGATCGATTGGTGTTGGCGCTGAAGACCGCCAGCGACAACATGAAGTCGAAGATCTTTGGCGGCATGTCATCGCGTGCGGCCGACCTACTGAGAGACGATCTCGAAGCGCTTGGTGGGGTACGTCTCGCAGATGTGGACGCAGCGCAGCGTGAAATTGTCGGCATTGCGTTGCGCCTCGAAGCGGAAGGACAGATCTCGCTCGGTGGAGGAGAAGAACTTGTTTGATCGTGACGGCAAGGACGTAAAGCCCGCCGCGTTTGCCGCAAGGCCTGCCGCAAGGCGTCCGCGCACATCGTGGCTTGCGCCGCCACTGAAGCGCGGTGAAGGTAACTCGGTAGAACCTCCGAGGCCTTCGCGCGTTCCAAATTTTTCCGCGCACGAGGCGACTGCGCCCGCATACGTTCCGGATCCATCACTCCGCGACTATGGAGGGATTCCAGATGAGTCGGGTGAGTTTGCGATCGCGAATGTACCGCCGTCTTCGCAGGACTTTTCGCAGTTTGCGGTAGATGCCGCGGTGGATGGATTGGGTAATCCGCCGCCTGTCTCCTTCAACATGCCGCCGCCTTCGCAGATGGCAAAGACGCTCATCGCGTCGATCGAAGATGTCGTGCGAACAAAGGAGCATTTGGTCACTGCGTTGAACGATCAAGTTATTGAACTTGCACTGGCGATCGCACGCCGTGTCTTAGCGCGCGAGCTGACAACGGACCGTTCGTTCGTCGCTTCACTGGCGCGAGAAGGCATGGCGGCTCTTGGTGCTGGAGAAGGTGCTGTTGTCCGCGTAGGCGAGGGTTTCGGTGATCGTGAGATGCAGGATCTCCGAGCACGACTTCATGACACAAAATGCGAGGTGGTAGTGGATGTAACGCTCGAGCCGGGGCGTTGCATCGTTGAGGTGGTTAACGGGCGCGTCGAGGAATCGATCGATGATCGTTTGCGGGCCGTTGTCGATGCGATCGAGGCGGCGAAGCGAGGCGAACTTTGAACGGGGCGGGCATCGATTTTGAGCGCTATTTCCGCGCCGTTGAGCGAGCCAAAGTCCATCATCCGATGGGGACCGTCCTCCAAGTCGTGGGTCTTGTCGTTGAGGTTGGGGGCCTTCAGGCAGGGGTCGGTGAACTGCTACGACTGAAGCCTGATCGCGGTCCAGAACTCGATCTCGAGGTTGTTGGTTTTCGATCGGGTCGCCTTTTGGCAACGCCGCTTGGTCCTATCGCCGGAATCAGGCCAGGTGCATGTGTGCAACTTGCTTCGGGTGGTTCGCACGTCGCTGTCGGTGGATCCATGCTCGGACGCATTCTCGATGCGTTCGGACGGCCGTTGGATCGGTTGCCCCCGCCCACAGCCGACGACGCGTATCCTGTTCGTGCGGCACCTCCGGACGCCATGTTGCGACGTCCGATCGACAGGGTGTTCGCCACCGGCACGCGAGCGATTGATTCGATGCTCACGTTTGGGCGCGGCCAGCGTATTGGAATTTTCGCCGGCGCCGGTGTGGGTAAGACGACGTTGCTTGGCATGATTTGCCGCTATTCGACGGCAGATGTGAACGTCATCGCGCTGGTTGGTGAACGAGGACGTGAAGTCCAGGATTTTTTACGTGGTTCTCTCGGTGCGGATGGACTGGCGCGATCGGTCGTTGTCGTCGCAACGAGTGACCAACCGCCGCTCGTTCGCTGTCGCGCTGCGGAGACCGCCACAGCCATTGCGGAGTACTTTCGCGACCAAGGCAAGAGCGTGCTTCTCGTTATGGACTCGGTGACTCGCTATGCGATGTCGCTGCGTGAGGCTGCGTTGGCCACGGGTGAACCGCCCGCGACCAAGGGCTACCCTCCGTCCGTTTTTGCGGCGATGCCAAGGCTTCTTGAACGAACCGGAACGGGCCCCGGGGCGGGCGACATCACGGCGCTCTACACCGTGCTCGTCGAAGGCGACGATATGACCGATCCCGTGGCCGATACCGTACGAGGCATTCTCGATGGCCATATTGTGCTCTCTCGAAATCTCGCGGAACGCGGGCATTTTCCCGCCATCGATGTGCTCGGCAGTATCTCGCGACTCGCACCGATGATTACCTCGACCGAACAGACGAACCAGGCCAATGCGGTGCGCCAACTGATGGCCACACATCGTGAAGCGATCGACCTGATTCAGGTGGGGGCATACGTTTCAGGAAGCGATCCCAGAGTCGATGCAGCCGTGCGTGCAGCGCCCGTGATTGATCGTTTATTGAGGCAGGATGAAAAGGAATAGATGCCGATAGAAGATACGCTCGGGTACCTGCAACAGCTCGCTTCACTCCTACCCGAGTGAGGTAAGCGATGAACAGTCGCCAAAAGCGCGCCCGCCGCATCTTGGAGCTCCGGCAACGTGAACTCGACGGCGCAAAAGCGATTTTATCACGAAAACGCACGGAGGCCGATGCTGCGGTCCTTGCGACCCGTGAAGGGCGGCAGCGCCTCGAAGCGGCCGAGCAAAGGCACGATGACCTTCGTCTAGACCCGATTGATCCGACCACATGGGCGGAGAGTGCGGCGTGGGTACATAGCGAAGGAAGGAAGCTCGAGCTGTTGGTTCAAGCTGAAGCGGACGCGCTTCTTGAGGCCGAACGCGCGCGAAGCGTGGTCCTCGCGGCACAGACGAACGTGGATCGCATTGAGGCGTGGCTCAAGCGTTTGCGCGAGCGCGAAACCATCGAGGAAGCGCGTGCCGAACGGAAGCTTGACGACGAATTCGCGCGCCGTTCTGCCTCGGAAAAGTCGACGGATCTTTGACGATGCGACGTGCCAACGGCGTGTCACTGGATTGCCTTTGCAGGGTCATGTTGAGGCCGAGGTCGGATACGCGTGAACCATCACTGAATTTGTTCGGGCTTTTTGGAGGCTATGAGCCGGGCAAATCCGGGCGAAAGCGGGAAATTCGGCCCGTTCACAAGAAGGGTGACGCTAGGCATCGAGGTTGCATCTATCGCCAACATGGCAGATCCCCTTGCCGCCATTCGGGCTAGTGACAATTCACTGGGCAGTGCTGCGGGCGCACTGACCGGTAACCAGCCGCTCGGCAAGGATGCGTTCATCAAGCTGCTTGTTGCGCAGATGAAGAACCAAGATCCGCTCAAGCCGCAAACGGATACGCAATTCGTAGCTCAGCTTGCTCAGTTTTCGGCACTTGAGCAGCAGATGTCGACGAACAAGTACCTCGAAGTCGTGGCATCGCAACAGCAGGGAATTGCCAACAGCACTGACCTGGGACTGATTGGAAGGACTGTGTCCGTTAAGGGCGGGTCAATCAATTACGATGGCCAGGGTTTCGGAGCCAACATTGCCTTCTCACTTAAGGGAGCAGCTCAGGCAGTGACTGTGACGGTTCGCGATGAGCACGGCAACCCTGTGCGCCAATTGGAACTCGGTCCGAAGGGCGCTGGTGGGATTCGCGTGGCCTGGGATGGCAAGGATGCGACGGGTACGCAGCAGCCCAAGGGGCACTACACGATTTCGGTCGAGGCGAAGGGTGCAAACGGCGAAGCCGTTCAGGTGGATCAAGAAGCTTCAGGGCGCGTGAATTCAATCACGTTTGAAAACGGGCGCGCCACAATGGTGCTCGACAATGGGCTTACGATGCCCACGTCGGAGCTCCTCCGTGTGACTCAGTAACACAAGAGGTGGAACGATGTCGGTCTTGCGGGCGATGAACACAGGCGTTTCGGGACTTGCTGCTTCTGCGAAAGCAATCAGCGTGGTCGGGGACAATATCGCAAACGTCAATACCGTCGGGTTCAAGTACCAACGCGCCATCTTCCAAGATGTGCTCGGACGCCAACCGGGCAACGGTGAGGAGGGCGTCGGTGTTCGCGTTGGATCCGTTGAACAGATCTTTACCCAAGGTTCGATGACCAACACTGGCGTATCGACGGACCTCGCACTTGACGGTGAAGGGTTCTTCGTAGCGGCGGGAAATATGGCCGGAGTGAACGGTCAGTTCTACACGCGCGCAGGGCAGTTCAAATTGGACAAGGATGGTTACTTTGTAACCCCCGGCGGGTTGAAGCTACAGGGATACGCTGTGCTTGCAGGTGGTGGGTTTTCGCCGAGGATGGGTTCAATTCAGGCCGCCACGTCGGCACTCCAACCCTTCAAGTCGACCAAGATGTCGTTTGCCGCGAATCTGGACGCGAATGCAACGACGCCAGCTCTCGCATGGGATGCGCAAAACCCTGGCAATACGTCGAACTTTTCGACATCGCTCAGCGTGTACGATTCGCTCGGAACGGAACACAAACTCAGCGTGTACTTCCGTAAGACGGGAGCAAACGCGTGGGATTACAAGGTGCTGGCAGACGGCTCGGAAATCACCGCCGGTGTTTCGGGTACGAACGTAGAGATCGGCAGCGGATCGCTCGCGTTTACTGCGTCAGGTGCGCTCAACACCGTGGTCACCGGGACTGCTATCGCAGCAAACTTCAAGAATGCTGTCGCCGCGCAGGCAATCACCCTGAACTTCGGTTCGCCCATCGCGGTTCCACCCGGGACGGGTCTTGACGGTGTGACGCAGTATTCGTCTCCTTCGAGCGTCTCGTCCCAATCGCAGGATGGATACGCATCCGGAAGCCTTGCCGGGATCTCGATCGATACGACGGGCGTAATCAGCGGTGTATTTACGAATGGGCAGCGACTGTCGGTTGGTCAAATTTCAGTCGCGCGGTTTCGTTCCAACCAGGCACTTGGGCGTGCAGGTCAGAACATGTGGGTGGAGACCCAAGCGAGCGGTCAACCTGCTCTTGGCGCTGCGGGCTCAGGTGGCCGTGGTTCCGTGACCGGTGGCGCACTCGAACAGTCCAACGTCGAGCTCGCGCAACAGTTTGTCGACATGATCCAGTTCCAGCGTTCGTTTCAAGCGAACTCGAAGACAATCACGACAGCCGACGAGATGCTCCAGGATTTGACGCAGTTGAAGCGGTAAACTTTTCCCCGAAAGGGTTCGCTTAACAAGAGGGAGAGCGGGCCATGAGCGAAGAAGCAAAAGCAGCAGAAGAAAAGAAGGAAGAAGCCCCCGCCAAGAAAGGCAAAGGGGGCGTCATCCTGGGCGTTGTGGCCGTCATCTTTGTCTGTGCGAGTTCTGCGGCAGGCGCGATCGTCGCGCCCATCGTTGCTGCGAAATATCAAAAGCAGCAACACAACGCGCAGAAGAAGCATGCTGAGGAGGAAGATGACGAGGAAGATGAGTCGCACAAGCCGGCGGCGGCATCTTGCGTGCTCGATCCCATCGTGGTCGACTTGAAAGCTGCAGACGGAACGTCACACCATCTCAAGCTCGGCATGACGCTCGAGCTCAAGTCGAAGCCTCACGACGAGGAAGAGAACAAGGCGTTCACTCCCCGCGCGCGCGCGGCAGCACTCGAGTATGCGCGGGTGCTCTCGTATGACGAAGCGACGGACGCGAAGAAGTTTGATCACATCCGCAAGGAACTTAGCGAGCGCGTCCTAAAAGCTGCCGGGAAGAAACACGTCAAGAAGTTACTCATTACCGACTTCGTCGTTCAATGAGCCTTGCGGACCGCAAAAACCCGATAAAGAACATGCGCCGCGTGGATCTCACGGGCAAGGAACGTCAACTTCGCGCATCTGTCGCGGCGATGACGCGAATTGCAGCCGAATTCGTGCGCGGTTGTCGTCGAAGTATTCCGTTTTTGGTCAGGTTCAAGTGCCACTTCGTTCCGGGTTCGGTTGAAATCGTGACAACGGCTGCCGATTTTGCTGGTCCACCGACAGACCAATCGTATTGCGCACACCTCTTGTCGCTCGACGGGCGGGCGTGGGGCGCGGTGCGCTTGGATGCCGGTGCCATCAGTTTCATCCTTGAAGGATCGCTAGGGGGGCGTGGGGCATTTTGGGGTTTGCCAGACCAGCCGCGGTTCGATCTTTCGTCCGCGCAGAAGGCACTGCTTGCGCGCATGGTCGGGTCTATCGTGGCCGATCTGCGTGCCGCCTTTGAAAAAGCGGCATCGTTACGCCTCGAGCCAGTCGATCAGATCGGCGATAAACTCCCCGAGGCAGGCGAAGTTCTTCGCGTGTCGTGCTCCATTGAAGGTCTTCCGATCCCCGCGAACCTCATCATTGCGGCAAGCGCTCAAGCCCTTGAGAGTGCAGCGAAGGAACAGAACGCTGAAGCGGAGACTCCAGTCAACGGAGATCCGCGCGTTGCCGATGTTCTGCAAGACGTAGCCCTCGATCTTCACGCGGAACTTGGCCGCACAACCCTGGGCCTAAAGCGTGTCCTTTCGCTTCAACCCGGCGACATCATCCGCCTCCCTACAGCGACAGACGACCCCCTTACGATCCGTATCGCCGGGCTCACGAAGTTCTTGGGCGTTCCGATCATTTCGCGCGGCCAAAACGCCATCGAAATTCGCTCACGCAACGAAGAGTAATAGGGGGCCTTGGGTTAGGGGTCCCGGAGGCACAGTTCGTGAATCTCTAGCTCAGCATGAGCAATGATCTTCCCGGACAGTCGC
>JAHFDX010000403.1 GCA_023248785.1 Myxococcales bacterium | reverse complement strand
GTTTTACGAGTATCACGGTGGCTTGATTGAACCGTGGGACGGACCGGCAGCGCTCTTGTTCACCGACGGTCATTGGATTGGCGCGACGCTCGATCGCAACGGCCTTCGCCCGGCGAAGTACGTCGTAACCAAGAGTGGGTACGTCGTGATGGCCAGCGAATTTGGGGTGGTCGACTTCGATCCTGACGACATCGCCCAAAAGGGTCGCCTGCAACCGGGCAAGATGTTTCTGGTCGACGTGACGAGAGGCCGCATCGTCACCGATGACGAGATCAAAATGCTGGTTTCGAGTCGGCAGCCGTACGACCAGTGGCTCGTCGATCACAAGATCGACCTTGCCGCGCTGCCAGATGTGCCGTCGCTGTACTCGATGTCGCACGACGAGCGCGTTCGCCTTCAACGCACCTTTGGATATTCGCGTGAGGACTTGCGCGTGCTGCTTCTGCCCATGGCAACGTCAGGTGAGGAGCCGATCGGCAGCATGGGTACGGATGCCCCGCTGGCTGTATTAAGTGATCGGCCGCAGTTACTATTTAGCTATTTCAAGCAGCAATTCGCCCAGGTCACGAATCCACCGATCGACCCTATTCGCGAAGATCTCGTGATGTCATTGGTTTCGTGCGTGGGGGGCGAAGGCAACTTGCTCACCGAGACACCAAGGCAGGCTCGACTTCTTGAGCTGCCACATCCCATTCTGACGAACGACGAGCTAGCCAAAATTAAGAAGGGTTGCCTCGGCGAAGTGCGTTCAGCAACTCTCGAGTGTCTGTTTGATGCGACGTCACGCGATCCAGCGAAGGCGCTCGAGCGCGCTCTTGATAACCTCGCGCGCACGGCCGCTCGTCTTGTCGATGAAGGCCATTCGATTCTCGTGCTTTCCGATCGAGGTGTCGACGAAACCCGTGCGCCGATCCCGTCACTGCTGGCCGTAGGGTGCGTGCATCACGGGCTTATTTCTGCGGGCAAGCGTGTGCGTACGGGCATGATCATCGAAACGGCTGAAGCACGTGAAGTGGCGGACATGGCACTTCTCATTGGTCATGGCGTGGGTGCCATCAACCCATACCTCGCGTTCGAATCGATTCGCGCGATGTCTGCGAGTGACGAACTTTTTGGAGTGGATGCCAAGAGCGCGGAGAAGAACTACGTCAAAGCACTCTGCAAGGGCCTTTTGAAAGTGCTTTCGAAGATGGGGATCTCGACCTTGTCGAGTTACCAAGGCGCACAGATTTTTGAAGCGATTGGTATCGGACGTGACGTAATCGATAGGTACTTCACGGGAACGGTTTCGGCGCTGTCTGGTGTTGGTCTTGCCGAGATTGCGCACGAGTCACTCACTCGTCATCGCTCCGCGTTTGGCGCGAGCGTTCATGCAGACGAACTCGATGTGGGCGGTGTGTACGCGTGGCGCACAAATGGCGAGCGGCACCTTTGGGGCCCTGAGTCTGTGGCGGCGCTTCAGCGTGCCGTGCGACTTGATGAGGCGAGCAGTTACGAGACGTACGCGACGCTCATTAACGATCAAGGGGATCATCCAACTACGCTCCGCGGTCTTTGGGACTTCGTTTCGGTCGACGAGCCCATTGCCATCGACGAGGTCGAACCCGCGCATGCGCTCGTAAAGCGTTTTTGTACAGGCGCGATGAGCTTCGGATCCATCAGCAAGGAAGCGCACGAAAATCTTGCGATTGCGATGAATCGCATCGGCGGCCGAAGCAACACAGGCGAGGGCGGTGAAGACGAAGCGCGCTTTGTGCCCGACCCAAATGGCGATAATCGACGAAGCGCCATCAAGCAAGTTGCGAGCGGTCGATTTGGCGTAACGGCGCACTACTTAGCAAACGCCGACGAACTTCAGATCAAGATCGCACAAGGGGCGAAGCCGGGTGAAGGCGGCCAACTTCCAGGTCACAAGGTCGACGAGGTGATTGCGCGCGTAAGGCACTCGACGCCTGGCGTTACGTTGATTTCTCCGCCACCACACCACGATATCTATTCGATCGAAGATCTCGCTCAACTCATTTTTGATCTCAAGTGCGAAAACCCTAGAGCCAATGTCAGCGTGAAGCTCGTTTCGGAGTCGGGCGTTGGGACCATCGCGGCGGGCGTTGCGAAAGCGCACGCGGATGGGATCACCATTGCGGGTCACGATGGAGGTACGGGAGCGTCGCCGCTTTCTTCGATTCAACACGCCGGTACTCCTTGGGAAATCGGACTTGCCGAAACGCAGCAGGTGCTCGTGCTGAATGAGCTTCGTGGGCGTGTGCGTCTTCAAGTGGACGGACAACTGAAGACGGGGCGTGATGTGGCGTTTGCGGCGCTCCTAGGGGCGGAGGAATTTGGCTTTGCGACGGCGCCGTTGGTTGCGAGCGGATGCATCATGATGCGCAAGTGTCATTTGAACACGTGCCCGGTTGGAATCGCAACGCAAGATCCTGTGTTGCGCACGCGCTTCCAAGGAACGCCAGAGCACGTCATTCGGTATTTCTTTTTCGTCGCCGAAGAGCTCCGCGCCATCATGGCGCGGCTCGGATTTCGAACGCTCAATGAAATGATCGGGCGTGTGGATCTGATTTCTGCGAGGGACGACATCAAGCACCCCAAGGCGCGATGGCTGGATTTTTCCCGTCTCTTGCACGTGCCGGATGCGGGAGGCCCAAGGCATTGCGTGCAGGCGCAAGACCACGGACTGGCAGGCGTTCTTGATCACGAACTCATCGAAAATGCGCGTCTCAGCGTGCAGTGCGGCGAACCAACAACGCAAAAAGTTCGCGTGCGCAATAAGGACCGCGCCTTTGGAGCGATGCTCGCCGGTGAACTTGCGAAACGGTTTGGTAAGGAAGGGCTTGCGGATGGAAGTGTCGTCATTGATGCCAAGGGCACCGCCGGTCAGAGTTTCGGCGCGTTTGCTGTCCGCGGCATGCTCTTGCGTCTCGAGGGAGATGCGAACGACTACGTGGGCAAAGGTCTCTCGGGTGGAATCATCGCCATCTTCCCTCCGGAAGCTGCGACCTTCCGCGCGGACGAAAATGTCGTCGTAGGCAACACAGTGCTTTATGGGGCCACGAGTGGTCGCGCGTTTTTTGCGGGAAGAGGTGGCGAGCGTTTTGCGGTGCGCAACAGCGGAGCTCTTGCCGTTGTGGAGGGAATTGGCGATCACGGGTGCGAGTACATGACTGGCGGGGAAGTGATTGTTTTGGGCCCCACAGGTCGGAATTTTGGGGCTGGAATGAGCGGAGGCCTCGCGTTTGTTTATGATGAAGAAGGCTCATTTGTTTCGCGGATCAATCCACAGATGATCGAAACGGGCCCGCTCGACGGAGAAGACGCCGCGCACGTCCAAGCGCTCATTGAGGAACACGTAACGCACACCCAAAGTCAAAAAGGGATAAGGCTCCTCCGTGATTTTGGTGCGGAATGTGGGCGCTTCGTAAAAGTGATCCCTACCGAGTACAAAAAGATCCTTGTCTCGCGCTCGCATGAGCCGGTGCGACGTCATGGGTGATCCGAAGGGGTTTCTCAACGTCGAGCGTAAGAAGGAGGGGGAAAGGCCCGCTGCCGAACGCGTGGGTGATTACCGCGAGTACGTTCTTTCGGGGGACGAAGCCACGGTGCGCGCGCAAGCGTCCCGCTGCATGGATTGTGGCATTCCGTTTTGCCATCAGGGTTGTCCACTTGGCAACCTGATCCCCGAGTGGAACGATCTTGTACACCGCGGCGACTTGCAGCAAGCGGCAGAGCGCCTCTACGAGACGAACAATTTCCCCGAGGTAACTGGGCGCGTCTGCCCAGCGCCCTGCGAAGCATCGTGCGTACTAAACATTCAAGAGGTGCCTGTCACCATCAAGACCGTCGAGCGTACGATTGCCGATTACGGCGTTTTGCACGATGGATTGGAGCCGCGTAAGGGAGCCGTGCGCACGGGTTTTTCAGTAGCTGTTGTAGGTTCCGGTCCTGCAGGTCTTGCGGCAGCGCAGCAACTTGCGCGTGCGGGTCATGCCGTCACTGTGTTTGAGCGCGACGATCGAATCGGAGGGTTGCTTCGTTACGGCATTCCCGATTTCAAAATGGAAAAGGGGATTATAGACCTTCGCGTTGACCAGATGATAACCGAAGGTGTTACATTTCAAACGGGCATCGATGCGGCCGATGTGCTTGGGACATGGAGGGATCGTTTTGACGTGATGATTCTTTGCACCGGGGCTCGCGTTGCGCGTGATCTTGGGATCCCGGGTCGGGCACTTTCTGGCATTCACTTCGCTATGGATTACTTAGCGCAGCAAAATCGCCGTGTGGCGGGTGAGTCCGTTGCCGCCGAAGACGCGATCCTCGCCACGGGCAAGCGGGTTGTCGTTCTCGGCGGTGGGGACACGGGTTCAGACTGCATCGGTACGGCGTTTCGCCAGGGCGCGCAATCAGTGACAAACCTGGAGCTCATGCCGAAGCCGCCGCTCACGCGCATGCCAAGTAATCCGTGGCCTGAATGGCCGCTTATCTTGCGCACAT
>JAHFDX010000402.1 GCA_023248785.1 Myxococcales bacterium | reverse complement strand
ACGCTCTTTCTCGCACCGTACAGTTCGCACGTACGCACATACGTTCAAGTAACCGACGATGGTCAATTTCACGGCGGCGAGCTCGACCTGCATATTCACATTCCGAAGGGCCTCACGGTGAGCGACGAAGCGGGCAACCGCGTGAAGCTCGATGCGAACACTGGCCTCACCAACACCTACGTCGCAAAACGCGTCGACGTGTTCTTCGCCGCGCTCGAGCAACATTTCGGTATCGGCCGCGGCTCCGTGACATTCCACGAGGCTCCCGCAAATCTTTCGTCACTCGACGATATGAATAGTGTGATGACCGCCACCGCTTTTTCGGGCGGTGAATCCGACGGGCAGGCTCTTCATATGTTGTTTACGGGCCCGCTTGGCGATGGTGTGTGGGCGTTTTCGCCCGGCGCGCCAGGAGCGGTCGCGCGACGCAACACCCCCATGTCAACGGTCGTCGTCGGCCTGTGGGGTGCACCTGCGGATGCCGATGCACTCGCAACCCTTCACGAAGTCGGTCACTTCATCGGCCTCTCGCACACGAGCGAGCTCGATGGCTTTGGACACGATGCACTTTCGGACACGCCGGTGTGCAGTGGCATCTCGAAGGACAATCTCGATGTGTGCCCCGACGTGAACAACCTCATGTTCCCAGTTGGCTTCCTCGAGCAAGCCTCGGTGAGTCCATCACAGAAGCGCGTGGTGCAGGGCTCGCCGATGTACCGTGCGTTCGCATCGCCGCAGGCAAAACCCGCGTTCGGACTTCAACGCCCGACGCAAGCCACGGCTTCTACGGCGATCTCTACACGATGGCTCACCGGCCACGATGGCGCAATGACCAAAATCGAGCGAAATCTTGCGTCCACGTTTTGTGCGCACGGTCCGGGAAGAAACCAAAAGGCACGATTCAAATCAACGGCCGCCATCAACGCACTCAAAGCCATTGCAGATAACTCGAGCGCATCACCCATATTGCGAGCACGCGCGAACGCCGTACTCATGGGGGCGTCAGGGAACTAGGCGCCGCGCGAAGTAACGCGTCGCGAAGTGGCACCACGGGCCCACTGAAGTGCGCTCAGTCAAGTACTCCGAGTTTGCGCTCGAGCACTTCGAGGTGAGCGCGCGTTTCGGGATCGGTCGTGCGAAGCACATCTACCTTGCGCACGGCACTCATCACCGTCGTATGGTCGCGGTTACCAAACGCACGGCCAATTTCGGGGAAGCTGCTCTTGAGTCGCACTTTGCATAGGTACATCGCAAGATGCCGGGCGAAGGCGAGTGTCTTGTGTCGATCCTTGGAAGCCAGGTCGGCGGACTTCAGCTTGAAGTGATGACACACCGCCCGTTGAATATCATCGATGTTGGCTTCGTTGGCCTTGAGCGTGGCCGTCGACGCAAGCTCTTGTCGCACAAAATCAATGTCGACTCCGCGCCCCAGCAGTGACGCTTTTGCCATGATGCGGATGAGCGCACCTTCGAGTTCGCGCACGTTATTTCTCACCGTTTGCGCGATGTAAAGCATTACGTCGTCGCCGAGCGGAATGCCTTCTGACAAGGCCTTGTTGCGCACGATGGCGACCCGTGTCTCGAGCTCGGGGGATTGAATGTCGGCAACAAGTCCCCACGAAAAACGCGAAATAAGACGTTCCTCCATTTTTTCGAGCTGCTGCGGATATTTGTCGCTCGTCACGAGGATCTGTTTGCCCGCTTGGTGCAGTGCATTGAACGCATGAAAGAACTCTTCCTGCGTTTGCGTCTTCCCGGCCAAAAACTGAATGTCGTCGACGAGGAGCAGATCGCATTGTTCGCGGTACTTCGCGCGAAACTGGTGCATGCGCTGCTCCGACAGCGCTGTAACAAATTCGTTCACAAATCGCTCGGCGGACGTATACACAATGCGCGCGTCGGGCCGATCACTGCGTACGCGGTGGGCGACCGCGTGAACGAGGTGCGTTTTGCCCAGCCCCGTACCGCCACATAGAAACAGCGGATTGTGCTTCGGTCCACCGCCGCCGGCCGCCGCTACCGACGCGGCATGAGCAAGTTGGTTCGACGGACCGACCACAAAGTTAGCAAACGAGTACTTGCCGCTCATTCCGCTCGCCGGATCCGCGACGCGTAATGTCGTCGACGCGGGGGGCATCTCGGGCGATGGGGACGCCTCGCCGTTCAAGAGCGTGGGCAAGAGCGCGGGCGGGTGCATGGTCAAGGGTGCGGGCGGGCGTAGAGTGAGCGGGCGGGCTCGGACGGGCGCCTGCAGAGGCTTATCAGCGACCGGGCGATCGAGCCCCGTATCGAGCGTCCACGAAAAGCGCACACTCCACCCGGTGAGGCTCTGAAGCTCGTCACGCAGGGTGGGCAGGAAATGCTCCTCAACCCACTCACGGACGAACTCGTTGGCGGCGCGAAGCGCAACCATGCCGTCGACACAACCATCAAACTGCACGCCTGAAAACCACTGATCGAAGCTTGCCGGCGAACGCTCTCGCGTACGTTCGACAGCCGACCGCCACAGCGCATCACTCCACCCGTCAGCGGGCAGTGCAAAGCCGTCAGTAGGCAACGTGCCGGGGGGCAACGTTGTAAAGAGCTCAGCGCTCGTCAGAGTTCGATCCATTTGTGCCACGACCATTGCGCCCACGTTCACCCACGCTCACGATTACTAAAACGCGCATCGGAATGCGCCACCACCACGGGGCTCCGTTCGAGCTCCGTGTATTGTCCCTAAACTTGAAATAAGAACTGCTTCCAAACGGT
Organism: Myxococcales bacterium; assembly: GCA_023248785.1. Taxonomy (GTDB): domain Bacteria; phylum Myxococcota_A; class Polyangia; order Polyangiales; family Polyangiaceae; genus JAHFDX01. Next base: position 1,762 of record JAHFDX010000402.1, on the reverse strand, counting down.
GCTATGGAAGACCCATAAACACCGCCATCTGCCCTACACCCGCCCCGTCGCCCCGCACATACCGCCGCTGTCGCTCCTCACCGCTCATCGATGTGTTTGTACGACATGACGGGACTGACAACCCCGCTCCACACGGAGTCACAAGTTATCCACAGTTGTGGACAACTTCTCACGCATTCGAACCACGGACACCTATTGAGGACCCAGCTTCGCACCTGCTTCGCACTCACCTGAGATCTCACACGACGCACAACTGAAACAACCTCGTTGCACGTGAGTTCGAGGTGTCCATCCCGGACCTGCATGGAGGTAGCACCGCCATTTACGACCCGTCCACGACGAAGATCGTATTTTTCATAACTTCATGAAATAAAAAGGTTTTTTTCCTTGTAGATACCCAGTGATTCGCACGTCCGCGGGCTGCTGCTACGCGACGCGTTGGCAAATGCGCGTCATCGTTTGATTTTTTGCCATGTAGGCAATTGCCTGTACTTTACGACCGCGTTTTTGCCGAACGTTTGTTGTGTCAAGAGTCAGCGTCACACGTCCGTAACATTGTCGTAACGACTTGTTCCACAATGAATTTTCCTATTTGTATACCCAAGGGTAACGTTTGACCCATGCGCTCTTTTGCCTGGCTCACTCGCTGCGTTGGTGTCCTCCTAGGGGCGCTTATGTGCGATTCGAGTCGAGCGGACCCTTCGACTCTTGCGCCGGAGCAAAGTTACGATCGCGGCGACCTTCCCACGGCGCGCGCGCTCGGTATGGGGGGCGCGCAAAATGCGCTTGGTGTGTCTACGACGGGTCTCTTTTACAACCCTGCGAATTTGCCTTTCGCGCGCGTTTTTCACATCGAAGCGTTCGGCGGATGGATTCCTGAAGCGCGGCGAGGAACGTACGGTGGCGCAATTGTGGACTCCGTACTGAACAGTTTTGGGTTGTCCGCAGGATTCGCCGGCAGCTACTCGCACTTCGACGCCGACGGAATGGATCGCCGATGGACCGATTTACGGACTGCACTCGCGCTTCCGCTCGGCGAACACTTCGCGCTCGGCGTCACCGGACGCTATCTGCGCGTGCTGCAACCCATTGGTCGCGGACCACTCGGAAATAGCCTTGTTTCCGGGGGATCAGCGGACGCAGCGCTCTTCAATAACGTGACGTTGGATGCGGGAATGACCATCGCGGTCATCCCTGAGTTACGAATTGGCGTGGTGGGACACAACCTCACCACTCCGGGCACGTCGCTCGCGCCAACGACGCTCGCGACCGGAATTGGTTACGGCGCGCGTACATTTTCAGTGGAAGCCGGATCCCTTGTTGATTTCACGACATTTCAGAAGCCCGTGACACGCGTGATGGCGGGGGGGGAGTACTTTTTCGTCGAGCATGTCGTGGTTCGTGCCGGGTACCGTTACGAACACGGATGGCGGACCCATTCGGCATCACTTGGCGGGGGTTACATTGACCGCAAGTGGTCGATCGAGTTGGGCGCGCAACGAGATTTGGCCGGTGATTTGAAGGCCACGCAAATGGTGCTGTCGTTGCGCTATTTCTATGACGCCGTCCAAGGTGGCAACAACGAACCTGACGGTTACTGAGCTGCGTTATTGAACGGGAGCTACTTTCTCGTCATCGCTCGCCCCGGGTACAGGGACAGGGACAGAGGAAGACGGAGCGTCGCCATCGGGGTCCACCCAGTACCGAACGCAGAGGTCGTCGTCTTCGTGGCGGACGGCAAGGATGGGGGCAAGTGTAGGTT
>JAHFDX010000401.1 GCA_023248785.1 Myxococcales bacterium | reverse complement strand
CAGCCATCGTGGACAACGGAAGAGGTGGCCATGTGCAACGCGCGCCACTCGACTGGACAGGCACGCCATTCCAACGCGGGGCGATTGCCCCAGGCTCCACGTCCCTCAGAGTGAACGACATCCGTTGGAACACAACTCAGTTTTTTGGAGGTACGAAATGAAGGCGTTGAGTAGGGTGAGCGTGGGTCTGGTTGCTCTCATGGCCGCCGCGGGTTGCGGTGGCTCGAGCGATGGTTCTGCTGGCGCTGCCGATACGATCCCGGAACTCGACGGGATTTCTCCCACGGAACTCTCGCCCGACAACGGCGCGCTCGGCGTCAAGTCTGGCAGCTGTTATGCGGTTGTCTCGCAAGCGAAGAAATTAGGCACGATTCAAGTCAATGCGACCTGGGAAGCGTGGTCGATCTCGCCGTTGAGTCTTCGCGATTCGTTTCAGGTTGTTCCTACAACCGACGCGTGTCCCGCTGGCCAGGCGATCGTGCAATACCCCGAGATGAAATTTGATCCGTCTCGCGTAGGAGCGGAAACCACGTTCAGCACTGCGCGTACAATCTATCGCATCAACGTGGGCGCCACGCCCGTTGGGCTCCTGAGCGTCAATGCGGATCGCTCGTTGCGCTGGGGCAACTACGGGCAAAGCGACTACTTGAACGCGAATGCAGAGACCCTCACATTCTCTCGCGTGGAGGCAAGCTCACTGCGGCCCGGCAAGACGCTTCGGGTTCTTGACTCGAGCCCTGCAGGCGGCAACCCCGGGATCTGACCGGGCCGCTCCGGCACGAACTTCATTCTTTATGAGCCGCGAGCGCGCGACTTCGGAACTCCCCCGGTGTCACGCCCTCCCAGCGGACGAACGCACGGTGAAATCCGCTGCTGTCGGCGAATCCGGTCATGAATGCGACGCTTGTGATCGGCAACGCGGTGGTGGAGAGCATTTCAACCGCGATCTGGCGGCGAGTCGAGTCGATGAGATCGGTGACCGAAACACCTTCGCTTGCAAGGCGACGCTGCAAGGTGCGCGCGGACAAACGGAGTCGCTTTGCAAGAGCTTGTACGGTGGGCTCACCGTCCGAAAGCATGCGTTCGATCTCTGTTCGCACGACCGTCGCGAATGCGCCGACGGGGGGCAGCGAAGCGACGAGGCGCTCTGCATGGTTCTCGAGTGAGGGTAGCAACGACGGAACAGCCCCGACAATCGGCCGTTCAAACCACTCTCGTGGGTAGGCGATTTCGTCGAACTCCGCTCCGAAGGTCACGTTCAACCCAAAAACCCGCCGGCTGGCTTCCTCGTCGCTGTGGACTTTCGTATGGCAAAAGGTTGCGCGAAGCGGTGTGATCGTGGGCTCGCCGAGAAGCGTGCGAAATGTCATCACGCCGGCAGCCAGACCGTACTCGACGGCGGCGGGCACGCGACGGTTTGCAGGCACCGTGTATTCAGCCCGAAGAACCACCGAGTCGGCCATGATCATGCGCTTTGGGGTGTAGACCTCTTGAAAAATCCTATGATAGCGCGCGATGCGGGCGTTTACGTCAGCGATGGTTGGGCAATTTCGCATGAACATGCCAAGTAGGCCCTGCAGGTAAACATTCGAATGCTCGGCCACGAGGATGCCCCACGCACGAGCACCATGCAGCCGATCAAGCTCGCGCAGCATCAGGTTGTACGCCGTGAGTGCGAAGCGCTCGTCGCGAAAGCCGGCATGCTCGGGAAGGCCCGCGGCTTTCAGCAGTGGACCCGTCGGAACGCCGAGCGCTTCCAATGCAACACGCCAGGAGAGGATGAGGCTTGCGTCGAAGTAACGTTCTTCGCTGTCAAACGGAACGGTGTTGGAAGACTTCAACACATTCAGCCTATCGGGTAGGGCTGCCAACATCACGCGCGTTTCTCACTGACCATCGGCGAGTCCAGCTCGAGCCTCTGTCCCCCCTCTCGCCACATCGACACGCGGAAATCAGGGGACTTCTGATGCCGTCCGCCTTGGCACGTTCGGTGAATCAAGTGCGGTTCTACCCAACGGAGGCTTCACCACCATGACCATGCGCAAGGAACGATTTGCGTTCTTACTACCCCTTGTTACATTTGCGTGCAGCGGTAACGCGGCCATTCCAGCGCCAAGCGCTGATTCCGGCGTCTCGACCGACGGGCAGGCGCCCACCGATGCGAAGGCGACTAACAACACTCCACCCGAAGTAGCGGTGGTCTCGGCCGAAGCCGGAGCGTTCGTCTGGGAAGCTCCCGCCGCCGGCGAGGTGTACGCAAACCCAACCGTCGATCCGGATGGAACCACGCTCTACGTCGGCACCAACGGAACCGGTGGCGTCCTTTACAAAATCGACGGCACCTCCGGCAAGGCCCTCGCGCAAGTCCAAGCCTCGGGCGCGATCGAACACAGCCCCGCGCTCGACGAAAAGGGAACGCTGTACATCACGACGCTTGCGTCCGAACTCGCCAATGGACAGAAGGGTGTGGGCCACTCGACCGCCGCATACCGTGCATCGGACCTATCCCAGATTTGGGAAGCCAAAATGGACTATGGCTCGGACAATTCGCCCGTGCTCGGAACCAACGAGCGCGTGTACGTTGGAGTCGTCGCCAGTCCGAAAAATCAGTCCATCGTGGACGGGTGCCACAACAACAACAAGTGTGGACGCTATTACAGTTTCGATCGGAACACGGGAGATATCAAAATCGATATGTGGCTCGAGGGTTGGGAGGCGACTCCGGCTGCGATCGATGGCAAGAACCGACTCTTCTTTGGAGTCGAAGACATTACGGGAAGTCAGCTCAGCGATGCCTTATGGCCCGGTGTTTACTGGGCAATCGACGGCGCCGATCCGAGCGACGGAAGCAAGACGGCACGCTCGTTGTGGCCGGGCGAGCGCCTCAAGACCCAAGGAGATTTCGGGAGCCCTAACCAATACGCGGATGGCGTCGCCTACTCGACGTGCCGTGACGGCTATCTGTACGGCTTCAACGCAGACAACGGAACAATTGTTCTCAAGCGCAAGCTCCACGGATCGTCGTGGACCGGGATCGCCATTTCGCGCGCGAGCAACGGCCACCTCGTGCTCTACACGGGAGATCAATCCGGACATTTTTATGCCGTTGAAGTCGACGGATCACCCGAAGGGCAGCTTCTCTGGGAGCAAAAGACTACCGGCAGCGGCCTCGCCTTCGGAACGCCGGCGATCGATGACGTTGGCAACATTTATTACACGACGAGCAAACCCACGCTCGAAGTGCGCTCATCGTCGGGAGCGCTCTTGTGGAGTTACAATTTACCAGGGTCTTCGTTAGGCGGCGTCGGTGGGCCAACTCTGCTCGACAATGGGCTCGTCGTCGTTGGCACGAACGACAACAAGATCATGGCGTTTCGTGCATTCGGCTCGCATCTGAACGACACGGCTCCATGGCCCAAGTACAAGCATGACCTGCGCAACACGTCGAACGTCACGACCAAGACGCGGGGGAGATAATGCACACGTCGCGCACTTCGCAGCACGCCCAATTAGCCTATTTCGCGATGCCCCAAGGCTTACCCCACAGGTTGTGGCGAAGGCGAAAGCCTGGTGGCTCATGATCGAAAAGCGCGCATCCGAGCCGCTGACTCGATAACCCTACAACGTCGATCCCGTGCAAGCGCCGTCCTCGACCACCGTGACCACTGCAAGCCTGCCATCTTTGCCATTCATGCCGCGTTTAAACTCGTCGACCGATGAATACTGCGTTTTCGCCGAGTTGAACGTCAGTGTCGAAGTTGAGGAGCTTCCTAGATATTTGAAGCCCTTCAGCAGGTACCAATTCTCCGTGTACGTACACTGCGTGGCCGACGACTGATGCCGCGTCGTAAACACGTACGCAACCTGTTTCCCGCTCGAGTTGATCACATCGAGACCGCCATCCCACAGCTGCGCATTCGCCACCGAGGGCGAACCTTGTGCAAAAACGCCGACAGCCACTACGACCAATGCCTTGATTGCTGCTCTCATTCTTCCATCTCCGTTCGTGGTTGATTTGTTAGATGGTCGATCCCGTGCAGGCACCTTCTTCCACTACAGAGACCGTCGCGCGCCTACCCTCCTCGGCGCCCATGGCGAACTCGAACTCCTCGACAGACGTATACTGGTACTTTGCATTGGTGAAGGTCAACGTCGAAGTAGACGAACTGCCTATGTACTTGAACCCCTTGAGCAAGAACCAATGCTCGGTGTACGTGCATTGGTTCGGCGACGACTGATGCCGCGTCGTAAACACATGCGCGACCTGTTTCCCGCTCGAGTTGATCACATCGAGACCGCCATCCCACAGCTGCGCATTCGCCACCGAGGGCAAGCCGCTGAGCAGCATCGCTGCGACAACCAAACCTAAGCTCTTGATTCCCGATCTCATCCGTCAGCTCCTGTCATCATTCGAAGTTTGAACGCGAGCACATAGACGCGGACAACCTCGCCGATGCGTTCGTCTCATTCGACGTGCGCCGCGTCATGCCGACGCATCGATCCGATTCAAGATTACT
>JAHFDX010000400.1 GCA_023248785.1 Myxococcales bacterium | reverse complement strand
TCGCATCGGCAGGCGTTCGTTTCACAAATGTTTGGTTGAATCCGGTGTGCTCACCGACGCGCGCCGGCATCTACACAGGTCTGTACGCGACCCATACGGGCATCGGCTTTCCCGTGGGCGGAGATGCGACGCTCCATTCTCTTCCCATCGATATTCCGACGCTTGCAGAGCAAATGAACTCGGCAGGTTCGACTGGCAAGAAGGGGTTCTTTGGGAAATGGCATTTGGGCGCTGAGATAGGGATGCTGCCGACCGATCGCGGGTGGAACTACTTTGCGGGATCACTCGGGGGTGAACTCAACTACTACTCTTGGGACAAGGTTGTGGTTGACGAGACCGGAGCACGCGCGGACTCGACGTCGACCTCCTATTCCACCGGAGTGAACATTGAAGATGCGCTCACGTGGATCGGTTCGCAGTCGCAAGGCTGGTGGGCGACCGTCGCGCTCAACGCTGCGCACAAGCAAGCATCCGGCGCCAACTACATCGATCCCCCGTCTACGTGCCTGTCAGGAGCTATTACCGGGACAAGCGACACGGCGCTGTTCCACAAGACCCTCGAGTGTGCGGACTATTACATTGGCCAATTGCTGACGGGGATGAACTCAACGACGCTTGCCAATACGACCATTATTTTCGTAGGCGACAATGGTACCGAAGGCGCTGTCAGCCAGGTCTATTCAAACGATCGATCCAAGGGCAGCGTTTATCAAGGCGGTGTACACGTACCACTTATCGTTGCAGATGGAAGCGTGATCGCGGGGAGGAGCAGTTCCTCGTACGTAAGCACTGTGGGCGCGGTGAGCGTGCACGGTGGCATCGTGTCAAACGTCACCCACACCGTAGACATCTTCGGCACGATCGCTGAGATCATGGGGATCACCCCCGCAAGTTCAGATGCGTACAGTCTCGTCGGTTGGCTCGGCGCGTCCTGCCCTGTGACGCACCGTACGTATTCGTTCACTGATGGGTTCCAGTATCCCTCCGCAGAGGTGCAAGCCCTCTACGCCACACTTGCCGATCCCGCGTCGCTAACGACGGCCGAGGCTGCCACGCTTACTCGCACAAGCGTGAAGGGAGCGATTCGCAGCACCGACTACAAGCTGATTTATGACGGGAGTAGTTACCATTTCTACCAGCTATCGAACGACCCCTTCGAACAGAGCGATCTCGGGTGCGGATCCACCGCGGCTGCAAAGTCGTTGCGTTCTACGTACGTCACGCAGCTGCGAAGTATCGATTCGAGCTATCCGACGTGGACCTGCAAATAATCGCGGACTACGGATACGCTCTCGACGCGAACTCAGGCATGTGACGAGCGCGATCGATCCGAGTCTTGCCGGTAGTCGAACGATCGAGTTCGTCACTTGAACTCGGTCGTTCGCGGAACCGCTACTGCGGGTTTACGACGGGTCGGCAGTCCCGCGTGCCGCTGATCTGAGCGTTGGTCCGAAACGTATTCAGGTTTTGCCAGCTCTTCTTCATCTTGGCGGGAATGGTGCCGTCTTCGCGCACGTTGGTCACGTGATACGAGTGCTGATTCCATATGCGTCGCGTCGGAATCCAGCGCTTCTGAGAGTCTTCAAAGACCTCGATGGTGCTCTTGTAGTCGGTGTTGTCAGGCCAGGCTGTAAATGAAACGACGAGAACATCCGCGGACTGATCGTTATCGACATCGGCAACGATCGGGTACTCGATGATCGTGAGAGATGTTCGCGCTTTGGGAAAACCGGAAGCCACGGTTCCCGTTTTTCCATCGAAGACCCAAAGCGATTTTTCGTCTCCGTAAATGGCTTGTGCAACGCCTCGCCCTAGAAAGTCGAACGCCGTGTTCGAAGCGGAACCGGAGGAATCTTGCACGTTCCTGTTGAGCCACTTGAGTTCGAGTCCGGTGGATGTGACGCGATAGACGCCATAGCCATCGCAGGTGGACGCCGAGATGTCCGCAATCCCGTCGCCGTCAAAGTCATGGATGGCACCTGGCTTCGTCCAACATGCATTTGAGTTTGGTTCGTTTACAGGCTTCACAGGACCAAATTTGATTTTCCCGTCGTGCTCCAAAACCAAAAGACCGTCCTCGCGGGCAAGAAAAATCTCGGGTTCGGGATCCGAGTCAAGGTTTGCAACGTGAGGTTGGGCTGCGGGACCGCCGATGTCCCAGTATTTCGTTCCGTCCGCGTGGTACGCTGCGTTTCCGAAGATCACTTCGAGCTTTCCATCGCCGTCGAGATCGGCGGCCGTTGTGGTTTGGCACCACTTGGAGTCTGCCTTGTTGTGTCGAAACAACTTCTTTCCAATGTTGGAAAAGACATCGTACGACGCAATGATTTCAGGCTTTCCGTCACCGTCGAGGTCGTAAATCGAGATTCCCTCGCAACCGTGCTGCATCCCGTTGTCGCCCGAGTGGTCGATCGTGTCTTGGCTCGTCCACTTGACCTTGCCCTTGTTGTCGAAGACGACGACGTGATCGTACAGGTCGCCAGCCACAATTTCTGGAATGCCGTCGCCGTCGAGATCGCCAAGAGCTGGATTGATGTAACCGATGATAGGGCTGTCAAACGTGTACTCGAGTTCACCTTTGTCGCCCGAGAGCATGACGATTTTCCCCGGCATTCCGCCAAGCGTTAGGATGACGTCAGGGACGTCGCAGAGATTGATCTTTCCGTCGTGGTTGTCATCAGTGAAATTTCCTACGAGCGGTGTGGAAAGGCTTCCCACGAATCCACCCAGCATTTCGGTTGATTTCCACGTCCACTTTGATCGCGGATCAAAGGAGTTGGGCGGCGAGGACTGCGTGCAATCGAGCATTCCTCCGTTGTCGCTGTCGGGCGGAACGACGCACTTATCGACACTCCCTCGTGCATCCGCCGATCCGTCTAGCGCGAACGCCGGCGATGTGACGGTTCCCTTGCGGCCGGCATCGCTCGCCACGTCCGAAAAACGCGACCCGCCGTCTGAAGTGCAGTGAGCGATCAATAGGAAAAGCGGCCCCCCGATAAGGGCGATGCGAGTTCCATGCATAGATACACCTCAAGAAACGACAAGCCCTAGTCGGACGCGACCGAGTCGCCAGCGTGCCGTAGCACGGAATTGTGTTTAATGGTGTATCGATTCAGTACGCTCGCTAGACCGTGTGCTCGAGCCAGGCGACGGTTTCCACATGGCTCGTTTGGGGAAACATTTCGAACGCCGTCAGCGAACGGCATTGAAAGCCCGCTGCCAAGAGTGCTGCGAGATCACGCCCGAGCGTGGAGGAATTGCATGAAACATAGATGACCGACCGGACACGCGCGTCCGCGAGGCGGCGCATGACCGCGATGGCTCCGGGCCTTGGCGGATCGAGGACAACGAGATCAGTTCCTCTCGGAATGGCATAGGCGTCCACGTCCGCACAGACGATTTTCGCCCGAAGATTGCGCGCTCGTAGATTTCGATGCGCAGCTTCACACGCGGCCGCGTCGACTTCGACTGCGGACACGTGATCGGTCATCGATGCGAGCGCGACGGAGAAATTCCCGGCACCGCTGTAGAGCTCAACGACGGACGCTTTTTTGGTACGCATGGCTTGTTGTGCAAGATGAACAACATGGCGTCCGAGCAAGGTGTTGTTTGCTTCCGACGACTGCGCAAAACCTGAAGGTGCAAGCTCGAGGGGCCGACCGTCGGCGCCCAAGGTCCACGGTGTGGGATCACCAAATCGCAACGACTGTTTGGCGTCGTCGAGCGCAAGTGCTGCTCCCGCGAGAGGCCCAGATGCCGCTGTAGCTTGTTCGAGTGCCTGAAACGCCCGCGGCGCAAGATCGCCCGACCAACGAAGCGAAAGAACTGCCTTGCGCGATGACAGGTTTGGCGCTCCGAGCCCCAGCAGCACTTCACCGTCGCCACATGAACCGGTGAGCACATCGCGTAAGACAGTGCGGGCGCGCTCAAGTTCCGGGTGCAAGACCAAACACGCTGTGGGTTCGACGACAATGTGAGAATGCGCCTGGCAATATCCGACGATGGTCGTGCGCTTTGTGGCGTGAACGTGCAATCGTGCGCGAGTTCGGTATGCGAGTGACTCCGGTGACGGCACAAATGAAACCGACAATGATCGCAATGTGGGGGGCATCGCGGCCTGAACGTGGGCCAGGTATGCTTGATGCCGAACGGCTTCTGTAACGTGCATCCAGTCGCATCCACCACATCGCTCAGCGATGGTGCATCGAGGTGTTTCACGCGCTTGGCCGGGCTGCAGAACGCGAAGCACTTGGCCACGCAAGGCCGCGCCGCTGAGCTGGATTCTTGCGCGTACGCGATCTCCAGGTGCAGTGCCTGGCACGAACACTGCGCGTCGCCTTCCGCTCTGGTCGAGAAATCCAAGGCCAGCGCCGCCGGGGGCGAGTTCCACAATGTCTAAATCGGCCTCGATGGGTGACGTTTTGGCCATGAACGGGCTTCTTCGGGCAGTACGAGGGGGGTGGTGTGTCTTGGTGTCGACGCGGAGTTAGTTGTCGTTTTCGTGAGTTTATGAGTTTA
>JAHFDX010000399.1 GCA_023248785.1 Myxococcales bacterium | reverse complement strand
GGAATGGTGATGGGGGTTGGTGCCGCACCGGGATCCGAGCTTGTGGATGTGCTTGACCCTCTGCGCGCCGCGTACCCTGTGGCGGCGGATGGAACGCTTCGCGTAACGATCCAAGCCCAAAGCGGCATGATCCTCGTGCCCCGGACTCAACTGGTGGCGGAGTAGAACCCGCGCCTCCATGGGCCGCGCCACCAGCGATGGCCGAGCACAATGGCGGCGACCGTCGTCTCGGCGACAAAGCCAAGCCATCCGCCAAAGGCACCCCAACCCATCTTGTGTCCGAGCAACCACGCAGCCGTCGGAACCGTGAGCCAAATAATGCTGGCGCTTACAAACGCGCTGAACATCACGTCCTTCGCGCCGCGAAGTGCGCCGCGAAGCACGATATTGATCGCATCGCACACTTGAAACGCCGCCGCGATCATCAGAAGCCGCGTCGCGATCTGCTGCACTTCGGGATCCTTGTCAAAGAACCCCGCAATCGTGCCGCCCAGCGCGGCAAAAATGAGCGCCCACACGCTCATGAACGTAACTGCGATCACAAGCGCTGCGCGCACGACTTCGTCTGCGCGTTTCACGTTTCTTCCACCGAGAGACTGCCCAACGAGCACGCTCGTGGCTTCGCTGACGGCGACTCCGGGTAGAAACGACACGCGGATGATCGTGAGCGCAATCTGATGGGCGGCAACTTCCACGGCTGCAATGCTGCTCAAGAGCGCGGTGAACGTGGACATCGCCAAGAGCTCGAACCCAAACTGTGCGGCCGTCGGTGCACCTAGCGATAGAACGTCGCGCATCGCGCGCCACACTTTCAACAAAGGGTTCACGCGTGCGGCGTCGCGTAGAAGCAACGCGACAAATACGATGGCGTTAATGGTGACAGCAATCGCTGTGCCGTAACCCGCTCCGCGCACGCCGAGCGCGGGGACCGGACCGAACCCGTGAATAAGCAAGAGTGCAAGCACGACGTTAATCGCATTGCCGGTCATGGTGACCACCATCGGAAGGCGTGTTTGCCCGAGCCCCTGTCGATGTTGAATGAGTGCGCTCTGCACGCACATGCCGGGAGCACCCCACGTGACCGCGGCAAAGAAATCGCGGGCGTAAGGAATCATCGGCGCATCCATCCGCAAAAGGCGCAACAGCGGAGAGATGTCACGTCCCAGGACCCAAATCATCAACCCCGCTACCAGTGCGAGCAGCGCACCCCCTTGCGCGTAGCGAATACCCTCATCGGGCTCACCACGCCCAACCGCATACGCCGTACGCACCTTAACGCCGCGCTCGAGGCCAAATGTAACAACATAACCCACATATAGCAGCATGATGGCAAAGCCCACACCGCCAAGAGCGTTGCGACCAAGCACTCCGACAAGTTTCGTGTCAACCGCCATCACGGCGGTTTCCCCCAGCATGGAAAGCGCGAGCGGTATCGAGAATCCGAAGACTTCTCGCACCGTCATCGCTGATACCCACGGTCGCTCCTCGCTCGCGATCAGCGAAAGAGAAGCGACCCCCCGTTTTTGCTTATCGAATCGTTCCACAACCGCACCTCCTGGCGGAACCGACTCCTTTCAGGCCACAAGGCCCGGGCTCCGCGCCCTGGTTTCACACCGAGCGGCAAACTGGCGACAGGCGCTAGACACCGGCAACGGCGCGCTTAAACGTCGAGCGCTGCTTCGTTGTCGGGCACAGCCAGGTCGACATAGTGAAGTCATAGTGTCACAGGCCGCCAAGACCACCAACATCCAATCCCGAAGCGCTGAGCAGACCAACTTGAGGCGCGCCAGCCTATTTCGTCGCGCGCGGATTGGCCGTTATTGGGGGGACGATGCGATCCATAGGCAAACGGGCGTTCGCGAAATCGGGTGCTATACCCAGCTACACAATGGCCAGGGTTATGCGTTCATGGACCGTGATGGCTTCCGTTTTTGGGGCCATGGTTGGGCTCGGATTGGGTTGCACCAACGAGCCCGATTTGGGTGGAAATGCCGATTCGGGAGGCGCCCAAAGCGACGCCACAGTTCCGGCAAGTGACGGGTCGGCAAATGACAGCAGCAGCTCAGTCGATAGCACCGCCACCGGGAGCGATGGTTCTTCAGGGGACGGCGGCGGGTCAGACACTTCGATAACTACAGACGGCGGATCGGGCGACGGCTCGAGCGGCGACGGTTCTGCGCACGACGCCAAGGCCGATGTGAACTTCTTCTTCGACGCAGGCGCCGACGGGAGCGAAGGCGACGGGGCGTTCAACCCCGATGCGGCATGCGTCGAAAGCACAGTCGTTGCGGCTCCGGTCAAACTCGACATGTACTTCATGGTCGACCGATCCGGCTCAATGGCGTTTCCGATCGCGCCTGTGTCGAGTGATCCCATTGGCGATTGCAATGTGGGCGATACGAAAAATTCCAAGTGGTGTTACTCGATCAACGCGCTCTCGCAGTTCTTCAATTCCGTCGACCAAACTGACAACGCAGCCGCGCTCGCGTGGTTCAGCATCAACAATGCGGCCTGCACCGGTGTCGAATACTCCACACCCGTTGTACCGGCTGGCTCGGGCTTCATCACATTGCCGAGCACTCAATTCGACTCCGCGCTCAACGCGCAAACGCCATACGACAACACGCCCACGATTCCAGCGATCAAAGGAACGATCCAGTTCACCGCGAACCAGGCTAACCGTCGCGTCGGACGCAAGCTCGTGAGTGTATTCGTAACTGACGGAGATCCAAATGGATGCAACGTCAATCCGAACGAGGGCTATCCCCGTGTGAGCGACATTCCGGTTGTAAAAAGTTTGCTCCAGCAGCACTACGTCGACACCAACGTGGTCACCTACATCATCGGCATGGACGGTCTCGACAGCGGTGGTGATAGCCGGCTCGAGACGATGGCCCAGGGTGGCAACGCAGCCATTCACAACAACAACATGGGTGGCTTACTCACGAATACCTGCGGCAGCAGCCCGTCGGCGGCAACGTGTAGGCATTGGAACATCGGCACCGGCACAAACGGTGCGCTCGTTGAAGCACTCAAGCAAATCCAAAAAATGGCGATCGCGTGCAGTTACGCTCTGCCCCAAAGTGATGCGGGACTCGTTGACCCAGCACGCATTCGCGTTCAATTCCAACCAAGCATGGGGACGGCACAAACGGTCGGCAAAGTGCTAAGTGTTGCGGGTTGCACCGGTGACGGCGGCACGGGTGGTTGGTACTATGACGACAACATGAACCCGCATTCGATCAACTTATGCGCGTCCACATGCCAAACCGTCGAAGCCGACGTCCTCGGGAAAGTGAACATCGTGCTCGGTTGCCAGGGCAGCTGAGCACCCTCCAAACCTCCCGACACGCGTGCTGACACAGGAGAGGTGCTAAGGTGCTCGCGCTGCGATGCACCACGCAACGGCCAACGCGCTTCAGGTACCGAACGTCGCTCCCTTTCCGTGGAGCCGCCTTGCACGCATCACGAAGCATCAAGCGCAGGCTCTTGGCCGATTGTCATCGTGGTTTCACGCAATCGTCGATCCCGGTGCGTTTCGCGATGCAGCTCGCTCGTTGCTCGCCCTCGAGGTCTCTGTGGCGGCGGGGCTTCCTACTCACACAGCGCCCGCATGGCCGAACGCCGTGGCCATCCGCATGGCGCCTCTTTCCGCACTTGGGCAAACACAGGGGTGCGTCCTTGAGTTGGAACGTGATCTTGCGGTCGCGCTCATGGCTCGCGCGGCAACCACACGTGAACCTGAGATAACGACAGGACCCCGGCCTTCCGAAGAGCTCGCGGGTGCGGCGGCCGCGGTCGTTGCCGCATGTTTGCGGCGTGTATACACGAATGAACCTTGGGTTGTTTTTGACGCAGGCTCGAGCGATCGCATCAGCCGCGCAGACGCAAACGCCTCTGTGAGTTGTGTTCCGTTCAGCATCACGCTCGACCACGCGCGGTATGCCGCACGTCTTCGTGTCCCGGAATCGTTCCCAGTACCGCCTTCCGCTCCATGGGGCCCGCATGCGCTCACTCGCCTTGATCGCGTTCCGCTTTCGGTTCCCATCGTTGCTATGCTGGCAGCCTTTTCACACGACGAATGGGCAAACCTTCGCAATGGCGATGTGTGGATTCCTCATCTCCCATCTCTTCAGACAGTCGACTGCCAGGTCTATGGGCCTTGCTGGCTGTGGCCCATTCATGCGGAGCTCGGCATCGCCGCCAGACTCACCGACCATCAAACCCTCGTGTACCTACCGGAGCTCGAAAAGATGCAGCCGATGATCGATACGCAAACCACCAACCCTGTCCCGCGAGAGGCCCCGGCCGAAGAATTCACATCCGCCCTTGGTACGACCCCGCTCATCGTGCGGATCGAAATTGGCGCGGTCGAGCTAACGGCAAGCGAGTGGGCCACCTTGGGGCCGGGCAGTATTGTATCTACTGGAGTTGCAATTGGAGCCCTCGTCGTGCTTAGAGTCGGTGCACGGGTGGTGGGTCAGGGCGAGCTTGTAGACGTGGAAGGGGAAGTCGGCGTACGTATTGTGGG
>JAHFDX010000398.1 GCA_023248785.1 Myxococcales bacterium | reverse complement strand
AATACGGCCCTCGTCGTCGATCCATCGCACCCGAACGCCCGCCTCGGGGCCGTTTTGGTCAAGGTACAGCAACGCGAGCTTGCCTTCGTGAACGTAGAGCGCCGGTCGTCCTGCGTGGTCGGCTTCTGGCGTTACGTCGCGTGGTTCGGCGGTGGGAAGACCATTTGTATCTAGCATGGTTGCGTATGCATGCGGATGGCCCGATTGCTCGTGATCGTCGGTCCACACGACGACCGGCCCTTTCGGACCGGCGGCGATCGTGGGACGTCCCGCTGAGTTCAAAAGAGCGAGCGAGCGCGGCCTTGCAATTGCCGCAAGTTTGCACGGCCCCGTGGAAGCACTGGCCGCGGTTACATGATCCGAGAGCGAGCGAGCGATTGCTCCGCCACCTTCTTTCTCCGCAGAGCGAAAGCGCTCGAAAGAAGAATCGATCTGCCCCGTCGCGACAAGTCCCTGCGCTTCGGCGAGAGAACGCTGCCACACCTCCACCGTACGGGCCGCCGATGCGGACGAAGGCGCACCACTCGGTGCGGGAGGGGCCACGGTACTCACCCCTGCATCGAGCGAAGCCCTCGGAGGCTCGAACGACCTCGGGGTCTGCCGCACCGCGAGATACCCGAGGGTTCCGAGGGCAGCCAGCACGAGCCCGCCACTGAAAAGGCCTCGGGCGAACGGGAAGCGCGGTGGAGGCATCGTGGAGGCACCGACGTTGGCGCGCTGCGCACGCGGGGGGAGGACAGCCACCGGTTGTTTCGAAGGATCACCCTCCCGTGACGTGTCTTGCGCAATGCGAACGTGGGAACTTGAAAGCTCGATCGCATCTGCTAAGTCGCTCGGTTTTACGGCATCAAGCGAGGCCGCGAGACTACTCGCCAGCTCGAGTGCATCTTGAAATCGATCGTCTGGATTGCGCTCCAACGCGCGAACGAACCACTCATCGAACGAAAGTGGAAGCCCGGCTCGCATGCGCGAAGGAACGGGAAGTGTTCCCGCGGCAATGGCTGCAAACGTCATCGCAACGCCTTGTTCGGTATTCCATACGGGGCGTCCCGTGAGAAGTTCGAAAGCTATGCATGCAAGAGCCCAGAGATCTGCCCGGTGGTCGACCGAACCCTGCCCCTTTACTTGCTCGGGTGCCATGTACGCGGGCGTTCCAAATACCGCACCCTCGCGAGTCAGGCGCGTAGCCTCCTCGCCACCTCGCGCCGGGGTATAAAATTTAGCAAGCCCGAAATCGAGAATCTTAGAAATCTCCGTCCCATCTTCTCGACGCGTGAGGTGAATGTTCTCGGGCTTCAAATCGCGATGCACAATGCCCGCGGCGTGCGCCTTCGCCAGCCCACACGCACAATCCGCCACAACACGCACGACGGCCTGCGGTTCAAACAATCGAATGCGCGCCATGCGGTCGTACAAAGACTCGCCTTGCAGCAGTTCCATGACAATGAAGGGCCGACCGTCATCGAGCCTGCCCGAGTCGTACACCTCGACGATGTACGGACTCCTCACGCTTGCGATGGCACGGGCCTCGCGAAAAAATCGCTCGGTCACGACGCGTGAGCGCACAAGTTCCGCCGCAAGTACCTTGATGGCGACCCCGCGTCCCAACGCGATGTGCTCCGCTTCATACACTGCCGCCATGCCCCCACGACCAATCTCGCGAGTGACTCGGTATTTGCCCGCAAGCAAAGTACCGGGATGTATGTGAAGCTCGGCGGCGGCTGCCATTCGAGGGACGCTAAATTGTACGCTGGGATACGTGTAAACAGCAATCGACGATGGGGATTTAGACTAAAGGCTGAAGGATGATGGGGAACGATGACGCTCTCTTGCACCGACTTGGCACGCTGACCCTTTCGTTTGCCCATGAATTGCGCAACGACGTGCTCGCACTCCGCATGACAGCCTTTGCTCTTTCGGCCCAACAACCCGACGATCCGTCTGTACAGGCCGTCGTGCGGACGAGCGAGCGGATGTTTGCCACCCTCGAAGACTTGGTCGCCCTGGCGCGCGTCGAAACCGCGATGGAGCACGTAAATCTGGGAGCCGTCGTCAAGAGCGCTCAAAGCGATGTCGCGGGTGTGACATTTCACAACACGCTGCCCGCCAATCTGTTTGTGCTCGGACATGCACGTCTTCTTTCGCGCGCGCTCAGCGTTCTCTACAAGAACTCGATCACTGTTGCTGAAGGTTCCGTCGAGGTGCACACCATTGCGGCTCACGGCAATGGGTCCGCACAAATCGACGTCATCGACAATGGGCCAGGGATTGCGTCTGAGCTCGAACACCACATCTTTGAACCCCGGGCCTCCACACGGCCGGGAGGTATGGGTGTGGGTCTCGCGCTCGCACGTCTGATTTGCGAGGCGCACAAAGGGTCGATTGTTCTTATCAGCGGCAAACCGCATGCGCACTTCCGGATCGAATGGCCAGCGGGCTAGTAACCTAAGCGCAACACCATCACCGCCATGCACCCCATCGTTCTCGTAGGCGCAACCACCCACAACCTCAAAGCTGTTTCGCTCACGTTGCATCCGGGCGAACTCGTCGCGCTGACGGGACCAAGCGGCGCCGGCAAGTCGTCGCTCGCGCTTGATACGCTGTACGCCGAAGGCCAGCGGAGGTTCGTCGAGAGCTTCAGTCCCTACGCGCGCCAATTTCTCGAACGCCTCGAGCGGCCTCCGATGAAGTCGCTTCAACCTGCCGCAGCTACGGTCGCCGTCGATCGCAAGGCACCCATTAAGTCGAGCCGCTCCACGCTCGCTACCATGACAGAGCTCGAGCCATTTCTTGCGGCGCTCTTTGCGTGCGAGTCAATTCCACGCTGTCCCGGCTGCGACACGGACGCCACGACGACCACGCCCCAGAAGGCAGCTGCCGACATCGCTTTAGCCGTCGGAACAGAGAAACGGATCTTTATAAGTTACGAATTACGCGTGCGCGATGCTGATCACTTTCTCGAACGTCGCGAACAGCTTGTGCACGACGGGTATCGGCGCATTCTCGTCGGAGGAAACGTGGTCGACCTCGATGCGGTTCGCCCAAGTGAGGTCATTGGCACGCATGGCGCAACCGATGTGATTATCGATCGCGTAACAGTGAAGGGCGATTCGCGCAGGCTAACGGAAGCGCTCGAAAATGCATGGCTTCGCGGCGAAGGGCGCGCGTCAGTGATTGAAGTCGAGACGCAGCGACGCACCGTCATCACGCGCGGTCTTTCGTGTACAGGGTGTGGACGAGGGTTCGATCCACCGCGGCCCGGTTTTTTCTCGTACAACTCACCACTCGGCGCGTGTGCGTCCTGCCGCGGCTTTGGTCGAACCATCGAGGTCGACTGGGACAAGGTCATTCCCGATCCAAACAAGACGCTCGCGAAGGGCGCCATTCGTCCTTGGAATGGCAAGAGTTCGGAATGGGAGCGCGCCCAACTGGTGCGATTTGCGAAGGCGCGAGGTATTCCCTTGGATGTCGCGTGGGATCACCTTTCGTCTTCGCATCGCGAGGCCGTCCTCGCAGGCGAAGGGGTGCTGGAAAAGAACAAGTACCCCGGCGTTCGGCGCTGGTTTGCGTGGTTGGAATCGCGCACCTACAAGATGCACGTGCGCGTTCTACTCGCGCGCTACCGCGATTACGTGCGGTGTACTGCGTGCAACGGTTCGAGACTTGAGGCGCGGTCACTCGGATACCGCGTGGCTGGGTTGAACCTCGGTGAATGGCACGCGCTTACCGTCTCTATCGCTCTTGAAACGCTGAACCATGTGGCGCCGCGCGATCCCCAAGGCGCACGCGTGATCGACCAAATGCGATCGCGCCTTCAATACCTCACAGCAGCCGGACTCGGCTACCTGTCCCTCGATAGGCAAGCGCGCACGCTTTCAGGCGGAGAAGCGCAGCGCGCGGGCCTAACAACTGCGCTCGGTGCCGCACTGACGGGAACCATGTTCGTCCTCGATGAACCGACGGTGGGTCTTCATGCGTCAGACATTCCCCCCCTTCTTCGGGTGTTCCGCGAACTTGCAGCCGCCGGCAACAGTGTGCTTGTGATCGAGCATGAACCCCGAGTGATTCGCGCGTGCGATCGCGTAATCGAGTTGGGGCCAGCGGCGGGACCCGCCGGCGGAAAGATCCTCTTCGATGGCTCTCCCGAAGAGCTTGCAAAGAATCCCGAGCTGCCTACAGCGCGCGCATGGAACGCGGAAATCACCCGTGAAAATGGACCTCGCCGCAAATCGTCAACAACGTTGACCATTGAGCGCATTACCGAGCACAACCTAAAGAGCATCACCGCAAAGATCCCACTCGGCGTTGTATGTGCCATCACAGGACCGAGCGGCTCCGGCAAAAGCACGTTGGTCCGCGATGTTCTCTATCGCGGAGTCGCACGCGCACTTGGCGATTTTGCGGTCCCGCGCGCCGGGCATTTTGTCACATTGATGGATACAAATCTCTCAAGCGCGTAACCCTTGTCGACCAAGCGCCTCTCGGCCGAACTGCGCGCGGCAACGCTGCGACGTATACGAAAGCGTGGGACCGT
>JAHFDX010000012.1:15063-18136 GCA_023248785.1 Myxococcales bacterium | reverse complement strand
AAAGGTGTTCTTTCCAAAGGGCCTCAAGCAGGCGTGGAAGCGCGGCCTCCGCAAGCCCGGCGAGAACGAGCATGGTACCCACCATGTTTGCCCACCCCTTCGCTCCCGGATGCGTGTCGTTGGCCCATGCGCACGTGATCATGTCATTGGTTTCGAGCCGACGCTTCGCTGCGCCTTCCGCTACGAGAAGACGCGCAACGTCGATGGGGTGACCGAAGTGGGAGGCACTCGCGGCGAGGCGTTCGTGGTCCAGGCAGATGACCACGCCGCCCGCGTCGAGGCAGAGAAGGTCGACGTTTTGAATTAGGGACTCGGCAATCATGCAAGCGCGCCGACCCCTAGAGCGCCTTCTTCAACGGCACATAGGAAAGCCCGTGCGCCTGCGCCACTGGCTCGTAAACCACGTGTCCAGCATAGGTGTTCACGCCCCTGGCCAGCACAGGATCCGCCGCGATGGCCGCCTCGAGACCAAGCTCCGCAATCTTCACCGCGTACGCCATCGTAGTGTTTGTAAGGGCCCACGTGCTCGTTTGCGAAACTGCGCCCGGCATGTTGGGGACGCAGTAGTGCACCACGCCATCAACTTCGTACGTTGGATGGTCGTGCGTGGTTGGCCTGCATGTCTCGATGCAGCCACCCTGGTCTACCGCAACGTCAACAATCACAGAGCCCGGTTGCATGCGGGACACAAGCTCACGCGTGACAAGCCTCGGCGCCTTTGCACCGGTTACGAGCACAGCGCCCACCACCAAATCGGCGCGCGTCACGACTTCGGCGATGTTCGTTGCGTTCGAATACAGCGTTTCGATAGCTCCTCCGAACACGTCTTCGAGGTATGCCATGGTGTCTGCGCGCACATCGAGCACGGTCACCTGTGCGCCCATGCCGATGGCGATGGTCGCAGCGTTTCGCCCGACAACGCCCCCACCTAGAATGACAACGCGTCCGCGTCGCGTGCCAGGAACACCACCCAAGAGAACACCTTTTCCACCGCGCTCTTTTTCCAGGCAGGTTGCGCCCACTTGCACGGCCATTCGCCCCGCGACCTCGCTCATCGGACGCAGGAGTGGGAGCGTGCGATCGTCGTTTTCGATCGTCTCGTACGCGACGCTTTTCACCTTGCTCGCTGCCAGCTGCTTCGTGAGCTCGGGTTCAGCCGCCAAGTGCAAGTAGGTGTATACGACAAGATTCTCACGGAAGAAGCGATACTCACTCGCGAGCGGCTCCTTCACTTTGACCACCATGTCGGCTGCCCATGCGTCGATCGCCGCCGGAACAATCGTAGCTCCTTGAGCTACATATTCTGCGTCACGAATGCCGCTTCCCTCGCCTGCCCCTTTTTCGACCACCACTTTGTGGCCGCGGGACGCAAGGCTCTGCACCCCGGCGGGCGTCATTCCAACTCGATACTCACGGGTCTTTATTTCTTTGGGTACGCCGACAATCACAAACTCATCCTCCAAAAAGCGCAGCAGCGCTTCGTGCGCACACTCTATCAAACCTATCGCAAGATCCGATCCCCAAACCTCGCGCGCGTGGTACGCGTAGCAAAAGGATGTACTCGTGGGTTCGCTCACTGCTCTTTCTGTTGCCGCCCCACGCGGCGCACGCGGTCGGCCTCTACGGACTCCAAGTGGCCGAGCACCTCGAGTGGGGCTCGCCTCCTTCGTTTGCGAAAAGCCTCGAAACCGAACGCATGGGGCTGACCTTCGCGCATCCAATGGGTTTGGGAGGCGGCTTCGACAAGAACGCGGTGGCGCCCCACGCGCTAGCTGCACTCGGGTTCTCCTTTCTCGAGCTCGGCACCGTGACAGCGCTTGCGCAGCGTGAAAATCCTCGCCCGAACATGTTCCGCTTGCCTTTGGATCGCGCGCTCATCAATCGCCTTGGGTTTCCAAACGACGGCGCGAAGCGCGTCGTGGATCGATTTGTTCACATGACAGAATCGCGAGCCGTGGGTGTTCCCGTCGCATTTTCAATTGGGAAATCCAGAACCGTAGACGCAAGCCGGCAAAAAGATGTCATTGACGATTACATTTTCTCGCTACGCGAAGTGGCGCGCGCGGCCGACTTCGTGGTCGTCAATGTTTCGTCCCCGAACACTCAAAATTTGCGCACACTTCAAGCGCCCGAAATGGCACGAACACTTCTCACAGAGATTCAAGACGCGGCTGGCAAACGGTCACGACGACTCCCCCTCCTTCTGAAGGTGGCGCCGGACTTGGAACTTGCAGCGTTCGATGAGCTGCTCGATGTGGCGAAGGATGTGAAGCTTGACGGGATTGTGGCCACGAACACAACCATTGCTCGAGAGGGCCTTCAAACGCCAGCCGAGTCGGTCATGGCGATGGGTGCCGGGGGATTGAGTGGCCCTCCGCTTCGAGAGCGCGCGGTCCGCATGGTTTCACGTGCGCGTGAACGCTTGGGTTCTTTAGCAACCATCGTGGGTGTTGGCGGCATTGAAGACACCGAGCATGTACGTGCGTATTTGGCGGCAGGAGCGAATCTCGTTCAGCTGTACACGGGATTCGTCTACGGAGGTCCAGGGGTCGTGCGGCGCATTGCGAGTGAGCTCGATGAGCGCGCGCAGCGTTGATTGCACGTTTTCGCGCACCCGAGATTGTGGCAGACACAGGCTCGATGAGTCGGTTGTGGTTTTTGCTTCTTGTTCTTGTCCTTTCATCCGCGGGGTGCCGGAGCACGCTTGGGCACTACTGCATCCAGGAACGCGACTGCGAAGGCACCGATCACGCGCTCTGCCAAGACAAACTGAACGCGTACATTTCGACGCCGCCCGACGAGTGCCACGGCCTCTTTGACGACGCGTACAACTGCTGGTCTGTAAACAGCGTGTGCGTCGACAAGAAACTCTACCTTTCCGGCGGTCACTGCGAAAAGGAACTTAGCAAGTTACAAGAAGCGGGATGCCCAAACGCCGTGACGAGCTCGAGCCGATAAGCCCGAGTCGCTAGGAGAGTCTCGTAGGCAACGACAAGGCGTGATAGGTCGACGGGTATGCCGGATTTTCTCAACATGGATCGTCACTTCAGCCCGGAAGAGCGCGCCATTCGCG
>JAHFDX010000012.1:13329-15053 GCA_023248785.1 Myxococcales bacterium | reverse complement strand
GAGCGGCGCGTGCTTCCCACGATCGGCGACCACTTTGAACACGGCACCTTTCCGGGCGACCTCATCGCCGAAATTGCTGACCTCGGGCTGCTTGGCTGCAACCTGCATGGATATGGCTGCGCGGGCCTCAGCGAAGTGGGCTACGGCGTCGCCATGCAGGAACTCGAAGCCGGTGACTCCGGCGTTCGTAGTTTCGCGAGCGTTCAAGGTAGCCTTTGCATGGTTCCAATTTGGACGTTCGGCTCCGACGAGCAGAAGCAAAAATACCTGCCAGAGATGGCAAAGGGCCACATCATCGGGTGCTTCGGCCTCACCGAACCTGATTTTGGATCGAACCCGGCCGGCATGCGAACCGTCGCAATTGAAGATGGTGATAGTTACATTTTGAGCGGCACGAAGCGTTGGATCACAAACGGGAACCTTGCGCACATTGCCATTGTATGGGCGAAACTTGGAGGGCCCGACGGAGACGTGCGGGGGTTCATTGTTCCCACCGATAGCAAGGGCTTTGAGGCGCGCATCATTCACCGAAAGATGAGCCTTCGCGCCAGCGTCACAAGCGAGCTCATTCTCGAAGAGGTGCGGGTAAAAAAGAGTGCCATGTTGCCGAATGTGCGCGGAATGAAAGGCCCCCTGTCGTGTCTAACCAACGCGCGCTTCGGTATTGCGTGGGGTGTCATTGGCGCGGCCAACGCATGCTTCGATTGCGCCGTCGACTATGCCAAGCACCGTGTTCAATTCGCGGGCAAGCCCATTGCCTCCCATCAACTGGTGCAAGCGAAGTTCGCCGAGATGTTGACACAAATTACCAACTCTCAGCTTCTCGCACTCGAAGTGACGCGACTCAAGGAGAGCGGTCAGTTGAGGCCACAACACGTCAGCATGATCAAACGCCACAACGTACGCGCCGCGCTTGAGGTAGCGCGAGCGTGTCGCGATATCTTGGGCGCCAACGGGATTACGCTCGAGTACCCGGTCATGCGCCACCTGTGCAACCTCGAGACCGTTTACACGTACGAAGGCACGCACGACATCCACACGTTGGTACTCGGGCACGACGTAACCGGAATTGCGGCATACGAGTAACACTCAATACCGCGCCGTTGGGCCTCGATTCTTGGTAGGGTCGCATGCGGACAGCTATTCAACGACGAGAGGGCGCAATGAAACAGATTATTTCGCGAGGGTTGGGCGTGTTTGCAGTTTCACTCATTGCAACGATTCTCGCAGCGAGCGGCTGCAGCAGCGGCATCTCCAGCTACTGCGCGGGTTGGGCGAAGTGTACAGGCGGAACGCAGAAGGAATGCGAAGACAACTTCACAAAGGAAGAGTCACAGATCCCGTCGACATGCAAAAGCAAGTATGACTCCACGGTTGACTGCGCGGCATCCAACGCAACGTGCACGACCGATACGACCGGGGCAAAAAAATACGTTGTGACAAGCGACAAATGTAACACCCAGGTCGCCGACCTTCTCGCCTGTGCTCTCGTCAACGTCAGCTCGGACGGCGGAACCACCGACAGCGGGAAATAGCGCCTGATCCGGCCACAGCGAACTCTCGTGTATCGGGGCGTGTATCGGGGCTTGAACCCTGGATGGATTCCGGTTTAGGGTCCGCGCCCGAGGAAGGTCATGAAGAAGAACGTAGTTGGCTTGTTGGTTTGCGTGGGGTTGACAATCGGTGCTTGCGGGTCAACGACCGCGGCCAAGTACTGCGAGAAG
>JAHFDX010000012.1:0-13319 GCA_023248785.1 Myxococcales bacterium | reverse complement strand
TCGTGTGAAGATACGGCGGCTTACACCAGTCTGCCCGACAACTGCAAAGACAGCGCGGACCAATACTATCGGTGCATGACCGAGTTGGGCTCGTGCGATTCGAACAGGCAGTACGTCGCACCGCCCGGCAAATGCGTGACAGAGTACAACGCACTCTACGCGTGCAAGAACAGTTCGACGCCCGTAGCGGACGCTGGGAGCGACTCTGCAAAATAGGCCCCGTTCACGTGGCCATTCCCCCGCTTATTTCAAGCACTTCATGAGGGTGCAGCGTGTCATGCCCGTCTTCGGATCGCACGTGCACGTGTTGCAGTCCTTCTTGTAATGCGTGCCGTGCGGGCATTTGTTTTTCTCAATGCACTTCTTACCGGGCGGGCATTTTTTTACGTCCGCATGCGCCACACCGACGAAGGACATGAGCGCGAGACACAGGGCATAGCGAAACATGGGGGTCCCTCCTAAGGCAGGAGGAACGGACCAGCCTGCCATTCCTTGAGTCATTCGCTCATTTGTTGCGGGTAAGAGCTCATCCCATGAACGTCGCGTCGAGCGCGCGGAGTTGTCTCAGACCCTCAAAAAGCGCAATCGATACCGCATTCGCAAGGTTCAGCGAACGCACGGCCCCGAGCGTTGGAATCGCCGCACAGTGGCCCGCATGTGCGCGAACAAGCTCCTCGGGAAGACCCGTACTTTCCTTTCCAAACACCAGCGCATCACCAGCGCGATACGAAGCGCGGAGATAACTGCGGTCCGTAAGCGCGGTGAAAAGATGAAGTTTCCCCGCTGGGGATTCAGCCCCAAACGCGCGCACGAAGTGCGAAAAATCTACGTGCCGCCGTACATCGACCAAGTGCCAATAGTCAACACCCGCTCGGCGTACGGCATGCTCATCGATCCGAAAACCCAGCGGCCCCACCAAGTGAAGTGGTGAGGACGTGGCCGCGCAGAGCCTCGCAATGTTGCCCGTATTCGGCGGGATTTCGGGCTCCACGAGCACGACGTGAAGGGGCGTTGTCAACGGTGTTGCGCGCAAGCGGGGCGTGTCGTTTGAACTGCGAGGCATGGTATGTTTTGCACGCGTACGCTCGCGCGGGCGTGGACAACGGGTCAAGCAAAACGATGAGCAAAACGAGGAACGGTTCTGTCCTCATCGCCTTCTCGCTCTCATGCACTCCGGATCCTATGGGATCCATAGGGGTGAGCGATGTGCCCAGCGTGCGGCCGGAAGAAATCCCTCTCGAAGGCGCGAAACCCACGGTTGCCAACGCGGCCAAGGGGAGCGAGACCATGCCATCCATAGAAACTTTGGGAATTCGTAAACGCACCGGGCGATTCTGGTCGAAGGGGCATTCGCACGATCGGTTTGCCATCGACGTGTGGGCGAACGACACCGCGTACGCGGCGAGGGACCTCTCCCAGGCGCCGCTTGGAAGCATCTGGGTAGCGACGCACTACAGCTCGCTCGATGCATCGCGGCCCTTGTTTTCCGCTTGGATGAGTAAGCGAACGAACGACGGTGGTTCGGAGTGGCAATATCGAACGTATGGTGCGGATCAGGTGTCGCACGCGCAAACCCCCGCCTGCGCGGAATGCCATTCGCTCGCGCCGTACGATCACGTCTTTTCCGTTTCGCCTTAGCACTACAGTGCTAGTGAAGCGTCTCGCCTTGCCCGCTGCCACGATGCAGCCGGATGTCTTCGACCCGACCACCAAAAACGAACGCGACCATCACGGCAGCGAGGGAAACGGCGACCGTCGCGTAGATAGGCCATCGCCAAGAGAAATCGAGTGGCAGCGTTAGCCCCAAGATGAGCTTTTGGGGCTTTGGCGGGTTGCACAACAACGCAACGGCGGCCACGCCAGGCATTGCGGCCAAGAAGCCAACGGCCGCGCGCGCCGTCCGCATGAGCATGATGCTCCGGCGCAAGAGAGCGAACGGAATGAGCAACATCCACGCACACGGACCACCCCACGCCCACCCTGATTTACGTGCGATGGTGTAGCCGGTGAATACCTCGTCAGTCGGCATCCGCTGCACGGCCCACGGCAAAAAGAAAAGGACGAGCCCGACGCATGCCGCAGCAATGAGAAGTCCCCGACCACGGCCAAAGTCCGACCAGGGCAACGGCTCGTACTCGGGCGCACCGGTTGCGCCGCCCTCCGCCAACGCGTCGTGCGACAAAGGCAACGCGCGCAAATCACTTAGGCCGACACCACACACCGGACAGGTCGTCTGCTCTTCCTTAGCAAACAGTTCGCGACAGAAGGGACATGCGACAAGGGCCACGAACCGACTATATCGCGACGGGCTCATTGGTGAATTCGACGTTCGTGGGGGCGAGAAGTTCCATCACTGCTCCTGTGGGAAAGTCGGATAAAATCGACCTTATGCGTCCTACCCGCGAAAACGAAGCAGCGATTTTAGACTGGCTGAAGAGTCACCCCGGATGGGAGCGGAGCGCACCGGATGGGCTTCGTAAGAGCTATGCCTTCAAGGATTTTTCCGAGGCGCTGGCCTTTGTGGTTCGTGTAGGTCTCGCAGCCGAGCGTTTTGACCATCATCCCGATTTGGAGCTCGGATGGGGCAGAGCGTATGTCCGATGGTCGACCCACGACGCCAAGGGAATCACCTCGCTCGACTTTCGCTTGGCGGAACTGTGCGACACGATTGTAGAGGGGCATCAAGCCCAGCGATGAAGCCCCAAACTGAAACCTGGCTCGATGCACGCGCACGTTTGCGTGAACAGCTGCAGCACATCCTGGGCTCCCTTGCAATTGACAGGCTTGATGAAGCGCTGACGCACCCAAGCTACGCGAACGAGTTTCCCGTGGCGGACAATCAACGCCTCGAGTTTTTGGGCGACGCAGTTCTCGAGTTGTGCGTCAGTGAGGTTCTCGTCGCCGCGCATCCCACAGCGGACGAAGGTCGCTTGACGCGCATGCGTGCAGCCCTCGTCAATTCAGATGCGCTTGCAAGTTGGGCGCGTGAGCACAACCTCGGGGAGTGCTTGGCCGTCGGCAAAGGTGCACTCTTTAGCCGCGACAGAGAACAGACCAACGTGCTTGCCGATCTCGTAGAGGCCCTCGCCGCTGCGATTTATGTCGCGGGTGGGCTAGATGCAGCGCGAACCTTCGTTCGAAGCATTGTCGGCGAGCGCGTGGACGACGCCGATTCCATTTCGCAGCTCGATCCGAAGAGTGCGCTTCAGGAAACCGTCCAAGGTCGAAGCTGGCCGACGCCACACTACCGCGTCCTGCAGACGAGCGGCCCAGCTCACGAGACGGAGTTTGAAGTTGGCGTCTTTTGCGGAGACACGGAACTTGGACGCGGACGTGGACGCTCGAAACGCCTTGCAGAGCGAGCCGCCGCGGAGACTGCACTCTTAGCACTACCGGAAGAACTAGAATCGCATCGGTAGTGCTCTACCGCGCGCTTGCGCTCGGCGGCGGTGGCGGACCTTCGATGGGTGGCAATTCAAGTCGCGTAAGAACGTCGTCGCGCACGAACCGAACATGTTCTTTTCGTAACTCTGACAGCAACGTTTTGGCCACCACCTCCGTCCGTTCCTTCCAAAGGACGTCACGAATTTGCGAGGCGACTTCATCGACTTTTCGCTTTTGAGCAGGAACTGTCCCCCTTCGCCAAATCACGGCAAAGTTCTCCCCTTCGGGGATGGGGGTTGGCACAAGTTCGCCGTCTTTGACGACCGAAGCCGCCCGAGAGAGCGCCGGGTCGACTTTGAGTCCCGCGTAATGCGACGTGCCGTCGGGTTCGAGAAATCCGAGATCTCCACCTCGCAAGTACGAGGCCTTGTCGAGGCTCTTTTCGCGGGCACTGCTGCGAAACGATTCGACGGTCACCGACTTTTTGAAAACTTCCAAGAGCGCGCGAGCTTCCTCGCGGCTAGCCAAAAGAACACGCCATACTAAAATGCGTTCGGGCGCTTCGTATAACGATCGATGTGCTTCGTAATAGGCCGTGACATCCTCGATAGGGATGCTCGTCGCACGACCTACTTGATCTCGAACTTGGCGCAGCGTCGCATTGGAATACGCGCGCTCAATCTGCGACCGATTCGGCTCGCGCTCGGCGAGTTTTTGTTCGGCCGCGAAAAGCGACAAAAGCTCATCGCGCACAACAACGTCGTCCACGTACTTACGCAAACCTGTCGTAGTGGCAAGACCAAGATATCCGCGCTGGAAGAGCGGCAGCAGCAAGACCTTGCCCTTCACAATCGACTGATCGACCGCCTCAGTTCCAAGAGTAACAACAACACGTGACACGGGTGCGCTCGCCCACGACGGATCGACGGTCAATCCGGCCACACACGCCCCCAAAACGCAGAGCGCCGACATAACGACACGTGAACGCACCCGCCCCTTCAGCCCCTCTTGACCCGACGGCCACGCTCCGTGGGAATGACACTTGCGGCTCGCAGGAGATCTTCGCTCACCCCAACGAATCGATACGCTTCGGGACGAAATGCGTACGCCTCGTGGAGCCGTCGAACGACGTCAACGAGTGCTTCGTCTTCTGTGATCTTGACCCGAACCTTGGCTACCTTGCGAAGCTTTGCAAGAGGTTCTCCTAGTTCGAGAAGTTCGTGCACGCGCTGAAGTACATCGAGCGGCTTCAACGCTGAACGTCCCTTCATCCCGCGTTCGAGCTCAGCCAACAGACGCTTGCGACGCTTTTCGGTGCGCCCATCCAAAACGGGACCACTGCCTTTGCCGCTGAGAACCGTATTAAACAACCGAGCGACGCGACGTTTCTCGACTGCCTCTGGACTTGCCCTACGATTGGTTACTCTCGACTTCGTTCGCTTTGTTGTTTTCATGGGCTTGTTTTCATGGGGTTGTCATCCGGACGATCGGACGGACACCGAGCCTGACGCAGGTTCTGGCTGGAGTCCGAGTCCCCTCACAATGAGGGAATGCAGCGCATAGACAAAGGGCGTCAATGCAAAAGCGATCACAACCTTTATTCCATATTCGCGAACAATTTTTGCAAAGATCCAACCCCAGGATTGATTTGCCGTCCATTTCCAAAAAATCACGTTGATTGCTGCTGTGTCGACAAGCTGGGATAGCACCGTTGATCCGGTAGCACGCACCCATAAGTGTCGCGATTGAGTGAGTGCCTTCCACCATTGAAAAACATAAATGTCGAGGAATTGACCGACAAGATACGCAACCATAGAGGCGACAAAAAGTTGTGCGCTTCCGCCAAAGATTTTTGCGTATTCCGCCTGTTGAAAATACGACCCTTTGTCGATGGGCATAACCGTAGTGACTTGCAAAATAAGCCACGCAAGAACGGCCATACAAAAGCCGAGAACCGTCAGAAATCGGGCCCCCGACCGTCCGTAGAAATCATTGACAATGTCGGTCAGCAGAAAAGTGACCGGAAACGGGATCAGGCCAACGGAGACTGGACCGAGTGAAGTCGCCACTGCCTTGCCGCCAATCACGTCGCCAAGAATCAGGCATGCGACAAATGTTACTGCTAACGCAACATAGAGTCGCTGAGAGGCACTTAGGGCTGTCGTCACGCTCGCCGGAGACGCGATCGTTGGGGAAGGAGTCATCGGCGCCATTCGAGCACGCCCTACGTTGATGGCAAGTTCGAAACGGGTCCTGACTTGCTCGTGGGCGTGCGATCCAGCGGCAAAAGGAGCACGAATTGCGCGCCGCTGCCCCACGCTGGTTCGTAGCGAAGTTCCCCACCATGTTCGACCGCAATGCGTTGTGCAATCGCAAGCCCCAAGCCCGTGCCTTGCTTCTTCGTCGTTGCGTAGGGTTCGAAGAGCATTCCGACAAAAGCATCAGGAATGCCTGGGCCGTTATCGGACACCGTGATTTCAACTGCACTCTTGCCCGTCATTGCCAATGCCAAAAGGACGTGCGGATCCGCTTTTCCTTCAAGTGCATCAGCCGCGTTCTTCAGCAAGTTGAGAAGCACTTGAGTCACCTGCGCACGATCGGCCGAGACGATGTGTGCACCTCGGTCAAGGCGCAGGTCGTAACGAATATTGGGAGTCGCAGCCTGCTGCAAGGTCAGGCAGTGCTTGCACACCGCAGCAAGATCGACCGACTCAAACTTAGGCGCTGGCAAACGCGCAAATGTAGTGAATTCAGTTACAATATTGGAGATTCGATGGACTTCGTCGAGCACGGTGATGGTCGCTTCGTCGAAATAGTCGTCGAAGGCTGGATCGTTTCGGCCGCGCAACCTGCGCAGCGTTTCAATGGACGCGCGAATGGGGAGGAGCGGATTCTTCACCTCATGCGCCACGCGACGCGCAACCTCGCGCCATGCAGCAACGCGGTTCAGGACTGCTACTCTTCGTTGCGCACGCCCAAGGTCGTTCAGCATTCGATTGAATGCTGTCACGAGCGCACCCACTTCTCCGCCTGCTTGGAGCGCGAGGGGCTTTGCTCCACCCGTAGCGACCTTCTCTGCTTCCGTGGCGAGAACAGAGAGCGGTCTTCCCAAACTGCGGGCCAAAAGCACCGCAAAGAGAAGGGCAATTCCAATCGCTGCCATGGCGGCGTACGCGATGGATCGATCGAGGCGAGCAAGTTCAACATGAAGTGGCCCAGTCGATCTTCGTACGCGCAGCGGAACTTCGTTTTTCATCGAGTCGACCAGTTTGCACTTGGCGCTCGCAAACGCACCGTTGGGAGCGGTTCCCAGATCGAGCTCGACCTCGGCGCCCACGGTGGCACCGATGCGCGACGCGAGTGGCGCAAGTTTGCGCGCTCCGAGCAGGACCACTGTGTGTCCGTGCGACGTTCGCTTGCAGCCGGTCGCAAGAAGCCACTCGATTTGCTTCACGTAATTCACGGAAACATTGAGGTGCTTCATCACCTCACCCCAACGAGTCTGCACGACCGACCCGGAGGCTCTTGGGTCGGCGCCCAAGACGTCAAACTTGTCCGTTGAAAGAACGAGTTCGTCTAAGTCGAATGCTTCCCGCGCGCGCGGCACAAGCGATGAAAATCCCAAACGGCGTTCGGCCATTTCGTCGGCCTCCAACGCAACCAGCGCGCGGTCGACCAGTTCTCCCGCATTGCATGCGTTGTCGAGTAATACGGAATCGCGTTTTGCCTGGCGTTCAATTTCTGCCATGACTCGCACGCAGGCCGATTCGACTTCGTTTTGAAAACGAGCAGTTTCGCGATTCCGCCGATCCTCGCGGAGGGCTGCACCCAATCCAGCCACCGACAGGATAGCGATGGCCGAAAATGCCAGTACGAGCCGTGGTCCCAACCGCACGTTAAGGCCCTCGACGAAAGACTGAGCCCCACGCAACTCCACCAGCAGACAGCAAAGGAAGCGCAACGTCGTTCGTGACACCACCGACAACGTTGACGTCACCCAGGACGCCGAGGCGCGTCATGCGCGAAAGGACGCGCGGTGAGACATCGCCCTGCGGTGCGCCCTTCATGCGAAGACGTGCATGATTCGGATCGTCGATTGCAAGGATTGCCGCAAACGCCCCTCGCGCGCCACGTGCCGGACGCGCCATTGCATGGACCGCGAACGCAAAAGACCGATCGCGAAGGCGTCGAGCGAAGGCCGCCTTGTTCTCGCTGCGCACGGACACCTCGTGTCCCGGAGTACTGATAGACGCAGCGACCTGTTTTGCAACGTCCGCCAAAAATGGTTCGCGTTCGGGCACCAAAAGGTCTACCGGCGCCCCCCCCCACGCCGCCGCATCGCCCCGCGGCCACGAAGGGCCCATGCGGAAGGGTGCAAATGACTCGGGTAAAATT
The DNA here is from genome assembly GCA_023248785.1 of Myxococcales bacterium. Lineage (GTDB taxonomy): Bacteria > Myxococcota_A > Polyangia > Polyangiales > Polyangiaceae > JAHFDX01. The sequence continues at coordinate 5,540 of JAHFDX010000012.1, read as the reverse complement.
CCGTCCGCGATCGACTGCGCAACCCCCGGCGCATCCCATGCGCCCGCGTCGCGACCCACGCGAAGTACGATCCAGCCAACCGTGCCCGCATCGAAGGCACGCGCGCCCCTGCGTTTGTCGTACAACCCAAGGCCGTGCCACCCAAGATCGTCACGCGCAGCTTCGAAGGATCGCAGCGAGTCCGAAAGATCTGAGGCGCGATAAATTCGTAACTCGTCGAGGTACGATGATCCGCACGCGGAGCGGTCGTTACGCACAAGCATCAGGCCATCATGTGTGATGCGTGCCCGAAAGGGTCCTGTCCCATCGGGAGTCGATGGTGAGAATCCACGCGGAACTATGGCCATCCATGGAGATGCCAGCACGCGCGCGAGATGTTTGCCATCGCGCACCTTGAAGCGCAATTGCCCCGTTTCGGTCACCGTTGGTTTCGGAATGCTAAATGCCCACGCTGTCCCGCCAAACCGAGCTGTGCGATCCATGGACGACACAACCTCACGCGCTTCGATGGATCGCCCGGCTGCTGTGACGAGCCCCTCACGGAGCGATACAGTACACCCGTCGTTCTCTTCGCGCGGCAAGTCAGCCGCAAGCGATGGCTCGATGCCGGAAGCATCCTCGTTCTCACGATACAAGCCATCGAAGAGCGCGCTCCCAAAGAATGCCGCACACATGTCATCGGCCGCGTGCGGATCGATTCGCTCGAGGTTCCACGGAATGCGAAAAGTCATGCGCCCGCCTGTACGCGAGCGAGGACTCGCGTTGCTCATGCGCGCACATGTAAGCGATGAGAGCGTCGCGAGAAGGACGCCACGACGCGAAGGCCTACCAAACACGCCACACCTGCCGATCGGTCACAGCGACAATCGATGGCTTGCTCGCCGCTTCAGGAGGGCACACGGTCACCGAACGAATTGGATCCGCGCTCTCTTGTTCCCAACGAATCTTAGGTGCTCCCGCGGTGAGCGACACGACGCGCAAGCGCTCAGATGCACCATTGGACGTTGTCACCACTTCCAGCACGCCGTCGAGATCGAGATCGCCGAGTGCTACCTGCGCGCCGACGTCGTCGAGTATCACGGGAGCATTGTTTCCAACCATCACGTAAAGTCGTCCTGAGGGTTCGCGCAGCGCGAACGCCCGCAGCGTGAGCCCGAGAGAGGCAAATTCAGTTCCAGCAATCGCGTCAAACACCTGCACGTCGAGTCCAGTCGGCGGAGTGACGGTGATGAAGGCACTCTTTGGTCGGCCAATTTGGTAACGGAAATTGACCACACCCGTGGCATCGAGACGCCACGTCTTCTCCGATTTCCAAACGCCATCGTCCCACGTCGAAAAGCCGCGATCAGAATGTCCAATACCGAGCGCACCGTTTTCGGTAACCTCGACCACCGCGAGAGGTTCGCGCAAACGCGCTGGAAGGAGCGCAAGCTCCCGAGGCCACGCAAGCGACTCGATCTCGTGAAAGGCACCCTGCCGTAACGAGGCAATGGACACGCGTGACGTCGTCACCGCAATGAGCTCAAGCGAACCATCATTGCGAACGTCGCCACAGGCCAGCGCCGACACGCGGCCAAGGGGCTGCAAAAACGTCGTCGACTTGGCCTCCTCGAGAAGAATCGGTCGAAGAAATGCTCGAATTTCTGAGTCGACGCGCACGCGCACAAGGGCTTCTTTCGAAGTGATCGGAGATCTGTCGACCGAGCGATCCCAAACATTTCCGCGAGGTTGCAACGTTCGGACACGGAGGAGGAGTTCTCCGTTCCTAATTTCCGGTTGCACAAAAAGCACATGTTTCTTTTGGGCGACAAGTTCAGCCTGCGCCATCGTGTGAGATTTCGGCTCCACGTGAGCCCTTCGACCCCATTGCATCGCAATGGCTCGCGCAACACGCGCCCGAAGTCCTTCGGGGTCAGTCGCGGTAACGTCGGTGATAAGCGACGCCACCACGCACGTCACGCCCGTACCCACTTTCGACAATTGCTCAAGGCTGTTCTTCGCAACCTGATCAATCGCCGCCGCGTGTGCACTCTCCGCAACAAGGACAACAGTGAAAAATGCGATCGGGCGAATCGCGCTCATGGGTCTACGCCCGCATCCCTCGGACTAACCGACGCGTCAGACACGTTTGAAGATGACATCGCATCCATCGCGGCCCCAGCGTCGGACTCTGGAGGAGTGGCCACTTCCACTGGTTCGGTTCCGGAGAGAAAAACTTCGTCGTACACATCCGCATCGTCCGGGTAAGGCAAAAATCCTGTCCGTTTGTCGATCTTGATCACGGTAATGCCGGAAGACGGGCGCGCAAATTCACTCTTTGGTCGCCCCTCGTGCGCTCCTTTCATGAACATCACCCACGCTGGCAGCGCTGTCCCTCCGCCGGTCTCGCTTGCTCCGAGAGGCTTGTTGTCATCGTATCCGATCCACGCAACCGCGGCGATCTCGGACGTATACCCCGCAAACCAAGTGTCTTTCGACTCATTGCTTGTGCCGGTTTTTCCTGCCACGGGACGGCCAAGAGCTCTCGCGCGGGCACCCGTTCCGTAGTCGACGACGCTCGCTAGTAGATGCGTTGTGACATATGCCTCGGCCTCATCCATGACCCGCCGAGACGGCGTTGGCGTTGGGAGCGTAACTTCCTTTCCGTCTGGACCCACGATCCTCGTCACAACCTGCGGCGCAATGTACGTACCTCCGCCCGCAAAGGTCGCATAGGCCCCGCACAACTCGAGCGGTGTGACCTCGTAACTTCCAAGCGCCAGGGACAGGTCCGCACCAAGATGCGATTGAATCCCAAGCGCCTGCGCCCACGGCACAACGTTACGTGGCCCCACATCTCGAAGCACGCGTACGGCGACAAGATTGATCGAGTTGGCAATCGCATCACGCAACGAAACTGCGTCTTTACCTTGCCACCCCTCGTAGTTCAAAGGTCGGTAATTTCCTTCGAACACATCGGGGGTCACATCGATACGCGACGCGGGCGTGACGCGACGGATGTGCAAGGCATAGGAATAAACGACCGGCTTGAACGTGGACCCCGGTTGGCGCTTCGACTGCATGGCTCTGTCGAGACCGCCCGCCGACAATTCGTAACTTCCAACGATCGCAATGACATGCCGCGTCCGCGTATCGAGCGCAACCAGCGCACCTTGCGGTCCAAGCTCGAGTCGTAGCGGGACCCGCACTTCGGTCGAAACCTTATCGGCGGATTGAGGAACGGGCGCAAGCAAGCTCACGCGCAGCTGTGCACCCACAGGAGCGAATGCGGAGGGCGCGAGTTTTTGTGGGTTGTAACGCTCAAAATCCGTCAACCGAACTGTGCCGATCGCTGTCCCCACTTGGACGTTAAAGGTGCCTGCATTGTCATCGCTCGAAAGAACCGTCCCAACATAAACGCGATGCTGCGAGTAATCCGGCGTTCCCTGATAAACGACATCCTTCGCGGGTGCCGTTCTTCCCTTCGCTGCCTTTTTCGTTTGTGCAGCCTTTGGAATCTTGAGCGCGGACGAGAGCCCATGGCGCTTGTCGTACGCCGAAAGAGCTTCGCGAATGGCCTTGCGAGCGCTGGCCTGCATTCTTGGATCAATGCTGGTTGTGATCGTAAATCCGCCAAATTTTGCACGTTCCGGTTCGAGCGTAGCAAGGAGTTTTCGCGCAATCTCGACGGCCTCAGGAGCGAGCTCACTCTTCACATCCTGGCCGGGCGAAAGCTCGATCACTTCATTCTTTGCTTGCTCATATTGTTCGTCGCTCAAAAACCGCTGTGCTCGCATTTGCCTGAGCACATAATCCTGCCTGACAAGTGCTTTTTTGAGATCACGTCTCGGCGAAAACGATTCGGGTCCGGCGACGATGCCTGCCATCAAGGCAGCTTGTGCGATCGAGAGCTCGCGCGCGCTCTTTCCGAAGTAATCGCGCGCTGCTTCTTCGATGCCATATCGCCCGTGACCAAAATAGATATGGTTCAGATACAATTCGAGGATCTGGTCTTTCGTCAGAGACTGCTCAAGTTTGCGCGAAAGGAGTGCTTCGCGGATCTTGCGTCGGTAGGTGCGCTCGGAATCAAGAAGGACATTTTTTACGACCTGCTGCGTGATGGTGGATCCACCCTGCACGGTGCGACCTGCCTTGAGGTTACGAAGCATGGCCCTCGCGATCCCAAAGTAGTTCAGCCCTTCGTGTTCGTAGAAGCGCGCATCCTCGGCGGCCAATACCGCAAGCTTCACATGGTTTGGCAGCGATTCGATCGGAACCACGGTTCGCCGCTCCACAAAGAGCTCCGCGAGAAGCGTGCCATCACGCGCAAGAACGCGTGTTACTTGTGGAGGGCGATAGTTCGCGCGCAAGTCGCTGACATCGGGCAAATCGCGCTCGAAATGATGGATTACGAAGTAAAGAGTGACCGCCGAAAGTACCGCGAGCACGAACGCCGCCACGGAAAAGCGCTTCGTCCACTTCCAAAGGCTCGCACGCCACGTTTTTCGCGGAGGAGTCTTGTGCCCACCCAATGGATCGGAAGGCGGTTCGGCATTCGTGGTACGCACGTTCCTTGGAAGAACGCTCGGCGACGAGGAAGGTATTCGCGGCCCAGGTTCGTGAGGCACTCTTCTTCGTGTACCGCGAGCGACGCCTGCGGGTCAAAGGGCGCCGTACTGCTATCTCAAGGCCTTCATTCCTAGAACCGCAATGGCGGCACCGAGAACGAGAAACGCAAGGGCCAGCAGCACCAACATGCCCGCGCTTAGGCCCGTCCCTCGTTCACGCGGCGGCGTTGGAATTGTGGGCATATTGGGCGGGATCTCGGACACCACGCCGGGTGGCGGTGGTAGCGATGGGGCCAGGCTCGCCGCATGCATCTTCGACGACGCGCGCAGATGAGTGGGCAGTTCCGTGTCATGGAGTACCGCACCCAAGGCCTGGGCAAATTCGGCCGCGGTGATGTAGCGATCCTCGGGCGCTTTCTGAAGCGCTCGTTCGATCACATCTTGCAGAGGCTGCGGAAAGACCTTTCCAGCAATGCGTTGATTGAGGGGAATGGGCTTCGCTGTGACATGCAGATGGATGTAGTCCATCGGCGACTTTGCATCGAACGGGAGCTTTCCTGTGAGCACTTCATAAAGGATCACGGCAAGCGCGTAGATATCGCTCGATGGAACCGGCGTTTTTCCTTGCGCCTGCTCGGGGCTCATGAATTCGGGCGTGCCGAAAACCATGCCTTCTTGCGTTAAGATAACCGACCCCGGCCGCATTTGACGCTCACCGACTTTCGCAAGGCCGAAATCGAGCACCTTTGGGTAGTCTTTCACCGACTGTGACTGGCATAAGAAAATGTTCTCGGGCTTCAGATCGCGATGGATGATCCCAAATCGGTGCGCCTCATCGAGTGCACCGCTCACCGCAATGAGAATCGGAAGCGCACGCTCCATCGAAAACGGGCCGTCTGCGCGAACCGTTTGATTAAGGTTCTTTCCCTCCAAGTATTCCATCACGATGTAGAGAGAGCCGTCGTCGAGCTCGCCGTAGAGAAACACCTTGGT
>JAHFDX010000397.1:426-4551 GCA_023248785.1 Myxococcales bacterium | reverse complement strand
CCGCACCATGCGATTCGACGAACCCTCGCCGACGAACGTCGTTCGGTCGCGACATGCGCTTCGGGTCGACGCCCATGGCCTCGAACTCGTCGCTTGACGCAGTCGCCGCCATGTCGCCAAAGCCGATGCCGCCTTCTTGCGAGTAGTCGTCAACGCCTCCAGCAACCATGAGCGTTGCTTGACCGGTGAGAATCTTGTCGATCGCGTCGCCCACCGAAATTGCCGCGGTCGCGCAGGCGGCGACTGGAAACGACATCGGACCATAGGAGCCAAGGTAGCTTTGCACGGCGTAGCCACTGACGACGTTGATCAGTGTTTCTTGTAGGGCATCGCCCTGACGTGGCACTCCCGCGTAGAGGTCTCTGTACATGCGCCTCAGCTTGTGCATTCCGCCGAAACCTGAGCTTTGCGTCGACCCAACCTTCGAGGGATGGAGGTGCTCGTAGATCTCTTCCGGTTCGAGCCCCGCCGACATGAACGCTTCGACAGTCGAGACCAAATTAAAGAGGGTCACGCGGTCGACTTGGTCTACCAGCGACTGAGGAAGCCCGTAACGGGTTGCATCCCATCCCGATGGAATTTGTCCAGCGACTTGACGATCGAGCCGGAGCGATCTTGCTACCCGAACGACAGCGCCCTTCTTACGGCGAATGACAAAGGTGCCGCCCGAACCCTCGAAGAGCTCGTTGTTCGCCTGATCGTGCGCGACGAATTCAGCACCAACTTCGCGACTGGGAACAGGGAAGGAGAAATCTCTGTCGAGATGAACGTCGTAGAAGCTTTGCATCGCGTTCGGATTGAACCCAACAACCGCAGGGTCGAGAAGTCGAATGCCGCTGTGCGATAACACCTTCGATTCGTACGTGGTCTTGATCTCAATGTCGTCAATCGCTTCGTTGGTTTCGGCATCGACGAATCCATGGCCGTCGTTGCTTGGCTTCACGAAGCCCATCATCCACGCAAGTTCAACGGCAGCTTCGAGCGACAACGCGCCCGCGCGCTCAATCGCCCAGCGGCTACGGCTTGAGCCCCAAGGGCCAACCTCTCCGTAGCCGACAATGACCACAACGCGGCTTAGATCCAGGTGATCAAGTATCGGCAATCGATCCAGTGCTGCGCTGTCTGGAATGGGTGGCGCCATCGCGGGGCGTGCTTTCGGCGAAAGTGTAACGAGAGGCGATTTCTTGCCATTGAGCAATTCGTCAAGAAGCTTGTCTAGCGCGCGCAAGCGGTGGGTCTCGGTATTGCTTGCGAGCATTTCGTGTCGTAGGCGTGCGGCGCGATCGGGTAGATCGCGCAACGATTCAAAGCCGCCCGAAAGCTCCGCTACCAAGGGCTCCGCGAAGGCGAGTTGCCGCACCTTGGAAGTAAGGAGGCCGACAAGCATGCACGCCATCTCATAGGTAGAGAAGGTGCGCACGCCGATCTCGCGTTCAAGACCTGCAGCGACGATGTTGTTGTCGTCCATGAGGCCAGTGCCCCGCACCCAGCCGATGCGCGCTCCACACAGTGTCACGAAGCGCCCCCAGCTTCGTTGCTCCGACCGCCACTTGTGGAGCAGCGCTTCGAGCGCCGCTTTGCTCTCGGCATAGGCGCCGTCGCCACCGAAGATGCCGTGGTTAGGCGACAATGGCAGCAGTACATGACAGCGCCGCTCGCGGACGTTGTGGTTCTCGTAGGCTTCGGCTGTGCGCGCAACAAGGCGCTCGACCCCAAGAAGGAGCACGCGAAGTGTGCCCAGCGACCGCTCACCCATCGCTCCGAGCTCTCCAATTTCGCCCGCTGCCGCGAATGGGACCAAGAAGTCGAGTGTCCAACCTGACTTCACTTTGCGTTCGCCGGCGCCCGCCGGTTCGGCACGCGGGGAGAAAATCCAGTGGATGAGCGCATCCACATCGTGCGTGGAGGCCTGATTCATCGGAACGACGTGGAGTTCGGCGCCCTTCGCGGCAGTGCGTTGGTAAACTTCTTTGAAGAATGCGACCCGTTCACTTCCGTAGGTCGATGTCGTTACGATCACGCGCGCTCCGCCACGCAAAAGCGCCTCGACGACTGCAAGTCCGATGGATCCTGGCCCCGCGCCGGTGACAAGCGCGGTCTTGCCCGCGAAGCTCGCGCCTTCGCTAGTTAACTGTTCGAGCACTTCGGCGTAGAGCGGGTGCGTGGCTTGACTTTCGTGTCCGCGCAATTGCACGAGCGTCTGCATTGCGCGAACGAATGCTGAGGCGTCGTGTTCGCGTGGGCGGGGCACCTCTGTGTAGCGAAGCGTGCCTTCATCGTCGGCCTTTAGCGATGGGGCGAGCGGGGTGAAGGTCGCTCGATAACGTGCATCGTCCGGTATGTTGCCGAAGAGTTTCCGCATCACCCGTGCGGCAGACGTTCGCCCTTGCCGTTCGTGCCAGTCGGAGAGGGCACGCGCGGACGCAACAGCGTCCTTGTCGAGTCGCATTGCGAGGATCGCTATCTCCTCGTCACGGATCGCGTTACCGTGCAACAGGCGATAGGACAGTTGCAGCACATCACGCTTGGCCCAAGCCCATCCGGAGGTAAATGCAACGTGCTTCCTTGCGTCGAAGCGAGGTGAGATCAAGGCCTCATACGCTTGTCCGTGTTCGTGCTCGTAGAGGGCAAGGCGTTGCGTCGACCGTTCCTCGGCTGCGGAAATAACGGGATGACCCGGATCAGCCCTAACGCCAAGCTGCTCTGCGAGGAAGTGGCTCGTTCGCGCGAGTACACCGTCAGCGCCCACGATTCGCAACTCGAGATCGGTAAGGGCCGCCGAGTCAACGTTCGCCGATGCAACCGGATCGGCGCTCGCTTTCGACAAGGGCACTCCGGCCTCGCGTGCGTAATGCATCACCACCTGATCGAGCCAGAGGAGCGCCGATGCGCGATCGCAGCCGTCTGTTGGCAATGACGGCGACAAGACACCGCCCCGCGCCGATGTTCCGTCACGTGCATCGAGGGCTACGTAGGAGAGAGCTGCGAGCGAACGACCGCGACCGAGTTGCCATGTTGAGACTAGGTAGTCGAGAGCATCTTGCCGCGAGAGGCGTGCGCGGCCAAACGCACGTGCGATCGCGACGTCGATCGTGGCGCTCACATACTTTCCGGGCCCGTCGTATCGCGAGGCTCGTTGGGCAAGCGCCTTGACGAGTTCGCGAATCGGCATCTCGTGAGCACCGTCGATCGCACCGATGGCGAATTCAGCACCCACATCTGCGAGCACTTGATTGCGCCGGGCGGAGTTGCCGCCAAAGAGTTCGTCTAACGTTTCGCCTTGTTCAATTTGTGAGGGCGCAACCTTGGCTTGCAGTGCGAGAAGTGCGCTCAAGCCGTTTTCGACTGAAAACGGTTCATCGCGGACGAGGGCGTTTGGGGTCGTATTTTGTGGGCCCTCGTGCGGCGGGTGAACGACCAAAGCTTGCGCGGGTGTGTCGATCGGTGCGGCGGCTTCCATCTCACTATTGCTCGCATCAAGCTCGACGGGTGCTGTCGGACCGAGGAGCTCGGCGAAGTTCGCCTCACTATTAAGAATCTGAACGGACGAGGCAAGACTCGCGGAAAGAGTTGCGCGCGCCATGTTGGCGACGGTGGGCTGTTCGGCTGTGCCCACTTCGACGAAGCGCTCAACACCGGTGGTTTCAGCAAAGAGGACGTCTTGCGTTTCGATCCAGCGAACCGGTGACGCAAACTGATACGCAAGGAGCTCGATCAGCAAGGTTTTTGCGAGTTCACCTCTGCACTTTGAGCGTTCGTCCCATGACTCGAGCACCTCGGCAAGGACGGGAGAGTCGGTCTCTTGATGGACGCATTCGACGAACGCGCGATCGAGGCTAAACGGCTTTGCGACGAGGTTCGGGACATAACGGTCAACCAACGTGTCGTACGTCACGCGCTCGGGAAGGACACGACAAAGCGTGTCGCGAAACGCGGAAACACCCGGGCGCAGAAAGCGAGAATGGAACGGAACGTCAACGCCTGGAACATCAACATAAGGCGCGTCGTTCCTGCCATTCGATTTGCGCGTCGCACGCGCTTTGTCGAGCTCCTCACGAAGCGCGGAGAGTGCGTCGACATGGCCGGTCACCGCGTATTGGCGGCCGCGAATGTTGTAGTTCACGA
>JAHFDX010000397.1:0-416 GCA_023248785.1 Myxococcales bacterium | reverse complement strand
CAGCCCAGTCGAGGTCGCGACACGCGCAACGAGGGCGAGGGCACCCGCTTCGTCGAGACCTGCATGATGCGGACGCACGACACCCATCGCGTACATGGAACGCCCGTCGGCTCCGCGCTCGACGAGGCGATCCATGGTCAGGCCGCGCTGGTAGACGAGCTCAACCACGCTCGCGAGAGGCAGGGTGCGGGGGATGGCGGCGAGTGCTGAGTACTCGCCGACGCTATGACCCGCGAACAAGGCATCTGAAACGAATGCGCTCTTTTCTTCGAGCTCACGCACTTGGGCGACGGCCATCACAGCCATGGCGACTTGGGTGAACTGGGTGAGAAACAGGACACCGTTCGGATGCGAAATCCGTTCGCCGTCAATGACGAGTTCACGCGGATTGTCGCGCACGATGGTGAGCAACGAAA
>JAHFDX010000396.1 GCA_023248785.1 Myxococcales bacterium | reverse complement strand
CTACGTGAGTGTGCTCGAACGCGCGCTTGGCAAAGGCCTCCTCACGAGCGATGGCGAACTCTGGAAGCGCCAGCGACGCCTTATGTCCCAAGCATTCGTACCGAAGCGCATTCAGAGTTACGCCGAGACCATGGTCCGGGTGACGCAAGATTGTTTGAGATCATGGCGTGACGGTCAGGAAATGAACCTGCATCAAGAGATGTCGCGCATCACGATGGAGGTGGTCGCCGAGGTGTTATTCGGTGCGGGTGTGGGTGCGACCGACGGTGAAACTGTGCGCGAAGCCATGGAGATCATCAACGAGTTTTTCTCCAACAGTCCCGAAGCGATCGCCAAACTTCCCGCGTGGCTTCCGACGCCACGCAACATTCGCATGCGCCACGCAGTCGCACAGATTGACGAGCTCATATTCCGTATCATCGCGCGCCGCCGAAAGAGCGAACCTCGCGAGGACTTTCTTGGAACGCTGCTCGCTGCGGAGGATGGCGACGGTGGGCGGATGAGCGATCGACAACTTCGCGACGAAGCGGTGACGCTCTTTCTCGCTGGACACGAAACGACCGCTCTGGCTCTTGCACATACCCTCTTCTTGCTCAGCAAACATCCCGAGATTGAGCGGAAGCTCCACGCCGAGATCGCCGAAGTTTTAGGAGATCGCACGCCTTCTGCCAGCGACGTGAAGAACCTTCGCTACGTCGAGTGTGTGCTCAAGGAGGCGATGCGACTTTTTCCTCCCGCGTGGACGACAGGTAGGGAGGCTCTTGAGGACGTAGAGATCGGCGGGCATCAAATTCCGAAAGGCGCGCAGATTCTTCTAAGCCAATGGGTCGTGCACCGCGATCCGAGATGGTTTCCGAATCCAGAGGGCTTCGATCCGGAGCGGTGGATGCCAGAACGCGCGGCCCAACTGCCGCGTTTCGCTTACTTCCCGTTCGGAGGTGGACCTCGCGTGTGCATCGGCAATCACTTCGCCATGATGGAGGCCACGCTGCTGCTGACCTCGATGGTTCAGCGCTGGAAAATTGATCTGTTGCCCGGTCAGGTGCTGAAGCTCAAGCCATCGGTCACGCTTCGGCAGAGCGGGCCGGGGCTCAAGGTTCGATTGCAATCCCGACGCGCGACCTGAGAGGTAGACGCCCCTCTTTGCGAGCGACTCGTTTGCCTTGGTTCAAGACGGGCGGGCTTTGGATTCGAGTTCAAGAGAAAACCTGAGCGCAGTGGCGAGCAAAGCGCGTTTCTCTGACGAGAGGGAAGCGATTCGTGTGGTCGAAAGGCAGGCTCGGTAAATGAGAGCCACGTTCTACTCACCACTTTCGTGCAAACGGATCATCCCCAAGCGTGTCTGCGAGCGGCTCACACGCGTGACGTACAACCTCAAGCGCGCGCTCCGGTTCTGTGGCGGCCCAACGCACGAGGAGGGCATCGCCAAATTCGTAACACGACATGTTCGGAATGAATGACCTCAGTACTTGACGAGTGTGCGCGCGGAGTAGTTCTGTTCGAGGGCCGATGATGACGAGCGTAAGAAGTGCGTTTAGCGGCCCGAGGCGCGTGCGCAAGTCGCCATGCTCGGGGGTTAGCCAGAGGCCTTCGTGAACGACCCTTAGGCCATTGCGTTCGATGCGAAGCGTGCTCTTGTAACCCGCAAAGTCCCAGCGCTCACCGCGCTCGACGCGCCCCGCAACTAGACCCTCGAGCCAAACGAGATTCGAATCGTTCGACAGCTGAACGGAGCTTTCTTGTATGAACCGTGCGCCCGAAAAGCACGCTACGGGGTCCGGAATGAAGGCGAACCAAGCGGCGTCTTCCACGATTGCGTGCGTGCGTTGGCGCGAAGGCCGAGGCCCCTCGTACACCTTACCGAGCGACTGTGCAGCAACCAGGGAGGTGCTTCCTTTGCCGGCGGAAATATTCAGGTCAATTGAATCTCCGTTGACGAGGCCCCCGCCGAGTGTTGCGGTGTACACCCAGGCGCCATGCCCACGGTTCCTTGGGCAAAGCAAGCGAAGGGGGCTGGATGCGTGCGCCTGGGTCACGATCGTCCGCTGGCCCTCTCGCGCGAATGCGAGATGCCCAGTGCCGTGAGCCTGCCTCAGGGGTGGGGCGCTGACGCTGCGCATCATTCGTCTCTGTCGCGATGCAATTGGAGAGAATGCTGAAACATTGCTTGGTTGCTGGCTCCCAATGGCTATGATGCCCGCGATTTGCCCCGGTGGGTGAAGGGTTTTCCTGGAGGCACTCAGTATGCGGACGAAGATTTATGGTTCATGGGCGGCAGCAGCAACGTGCGGCGCAATGATGTTGGCTTGGGCGTGCGGCACATCGTCGAGCTCTGACGATGCAGGCACAATAGACCCTGACTCGGGCACGGCGGGGAACGACGGAAGCACGTCGAGCGATGGAAGCACGTCAAAGGACGGAAATACGTCGTCCGATACGGGGACCGGCGATTCAGGTCCGAAGCCAGACGGAACCACGACCGGCAACGTGATTCGCTTTGCGGCCATTGGCGACCAAGGAAAGGGCGACACATCGCAGACCGAGGTCGCCGCGGCGGTGACCACCAAGTGCAAGGCAAGTGGTTGCGATTTCGTCCTTCTGCTGGGCGACAACTTCTACGACAACGGGGTGTCGTCGGCGACAGACTCGCAGTTCAAAGCGAAGTTTGAGGACGTGTACAAAGACCTCAACATGCCATTTTACCCGGTTCTTGGAAACCACGATTACGGCGGTTTCGGCACGGGCCTTGAGTTCAACAAAGGCAAGAACGAAGTCGACTACACGGCCAATTCGACCAAGTGGAAGCTCCCCGCGGCGTATTGGCATCGAACCGAAAAGCACGTTGAGTTCTTCGGGCTCGACACGAACATGCAGGTCTATGGGCAAGACAAGGATCAACGTACCGACGTGGCGGCTTGGCTCGCGGCGTCAACGGCGAAGTGGAAGATCGCTCTTGGACACCACCCGTACTTGTCGAACGGTCCTCACGGCAATGCGGGTTCTTACGATGGCCTCGGGTTTTCACCCGCGAACGGTGCGAACGCGAAATCGTTTATGGATGAAGTGGTCTGCGGCAAGGTTGATCTGTACCTCTGCGGGCATGATCACAGCCGCCAGTCGCTCAAAGACAAGTGCGGCAGTACGACGGAGCTCATGGTCAACGGCACCGGCTCGAGTGTGACCGACCTCAAGGGAACGAATGCAACGAACTTCCAAGCGAACACGCTTGGTTTCGTTTACTTCGTGATCCAAGACGGTACGCTCACCGCCGACTTTATCGATAAGACCGGCAAGTCCGAATACACGCGCACCCTCAACAAGTAACTCGATCTGTTACGAATTTTTGGGTTCTTCCGAAAGGGCGCCGAGTAGTCCAAGCTCGGCGCCGCGGAGAATTCGCGTGCGAAGAGGTTCGTAACTTTCAAACGCCCAAGGGATCATGCGATCGACGCCGAAGATCCGACGAACGAGTGCGGCCCCGCGGCCGCTCGCGCTGACCTCGACCATTGCGTTTGCGAGAGGTACACGTAGGTGCTCGGGCGCGCGCGTCGAGATGGCGATGAGGTCACTCGGAATCTCGGTCCACGCTGCGAGAACGCGAATGGCTTCTGCTGCGCCGGTCATGTTCGACCACGGCCCCGTCACAATGCGTCCAAACGAATCCGCGCTGGCATAGGTGGCGCCCACATCTGCTTTTCCGCCGATGACTGCGCGGACAACCGCTTCGTGTGAACCGAAGAAGCGCTCCCCGCCGAACGCGACTCGTGGATCGATACCTTCGTCAAAAAGGGAAAGTCGAGGCACGACGTAACCACTTGCGCTCCAACGTTCCACCCAGGCCACGCGCGCGCCGGGTACCGACGCAAGCGTTCGCAAGGACGAGGTGTCGCCCGTGATGAACACGCTGCAAAAATGGGCGTTGGCTCCGCGCGGATGGGCGGTAAGCGCGACTGCAAGACCGTGGCGTTCGAGCTCGAGAAACACGACCGGAGGGACCCACGCGACGGGCGAGAACCCCTCCACCAAGTGGGTGGCGAGCGTGTCGTAGTTGTGCGCGTACGCTACTTCCAAGCGCATGCGGGCATGCGGGCCCACGAGGCTCAGCCATTCCTCGAGTAGGGGGCGAGTTTCGTGCGTTAGCGTGTGCGATACAACTCCGAACCTTAACGGTTGCATGAAGGTCGATGCGCATACCGCACGAGAGACGCGGTGTCCAAAGTCAACGAATCACTTTTCGCAAATCTCTTTGGCGACCTCGCTGTCGTCGAAGGGCACGTCTTGGTCGCCGATGCGCTGCGACAGCTCGTGGCCTCGCCCGGCGATGACAATCACGTCGTCGTGTTTTGCATGATCAAGGGCCAGTTCGATAGCCGTGCGCCGATCGAGTTCTACACGGCAATTACCGTGTGGTCCGGTGCCCTTCGCGCTTTCCTTGGCAATGGCATTGGGGTCTTCGCCCCGTGGATTGTCGCTCGTGAGAACAATGCGATCCGCGAGGCATGCAGCCACGCCCATCGGAGCACGTTTGTCTCTATCGCGTTCGCCACCCGCGCCAA
>JAHFDX010000395.1 GCA_023248785.1 Myxococcales bacterium | reverse complement strand
GCCGAGCGACTCATCCGGTGATGCGACTACGGATCCTGCAGATGCGGGAACCTCGGAGACCGCGGTAACTAAGTACGTGGCCATCCCAACTTTCAGCGTGGCCGGTGGAACCTATTCAACGCCTCAGACCATCACCATCTCGACGGCGACGAAAGACGCAGCGATTTACTATACCCTTGATGGCAATCCTCCCAACCGGGGAAGCGTTCGCTACACGACACCGGTCACGATCTCGACGACGGCAACGCTCAAAGCCATTGCGATCGCAGATGGTTACGAAGACTCAAGCGTCAACACAGCAACCTATACGATTGAAAAACAGGTTGCGAGTGCTCCACTCGTATCGCCTTCGGGGGGCACGTTCTCAGCAGCGCAGTTGGTATCGATCTCCTCAATGGAGTCGAACGGAAAAGTCTTCTATACAACCAACGGCACGCTGCCGACGACGCTCAACGGTACCCTTTACGTAGCGCCATTCACCATTGGAACGACGCAAACCGTTATTGCGATAACTACGACGCCAACCAAGCTAGATTCACCGCCTGTCTCGGCGTCCTTCATTATCAACGTTCCGATGGGACAGGTCGCCGCCCCGACATTCTCGCCTCCGCCTGGAGAATATTCGAGCGATGTTCCGCTCACGATGGTGACCACAACTGGCGACACCATTTGCTACACGACCGACGGTGCCACCCCCAGCTGTGACCCAACGCAGCCAGCAACTGCTCGTTGCACTGGCAATTCTCTGCGCTATGTAGGTCAGACGCCACCGATTATCATCCAGGGAACGACTGTCAAAGCGATTGGTTGCGCGACCGGTCTGGCAAATTCTGCAATTGCAACTGGCACGTACACGCTCCGGGCTGCGGTGCCCGTATTACCCACTGCAAGTGGAGAGGTGCCCTACGACACAATAATCACCGCCTTGACGATAACGCCGGGCGCAAACCTTCTCTACACGGCCACGACCGACGGAAGTACGCCTGCCGATCCGCTCGAAGCGACCGCTGGAACCTGCAGTCCGGCATCCGATGTAACGTCAATCGGATCCAGCCAACAGCCCTGGCTTCTCACAAAACACTTCGATGCGAGTGCTACAACCCAGGGACTCCGGCGGGGAATTAACTTCAAGTTCCGAAGTTGCAAGGTGGGGTATTCACTCTCTGCCGTTGCGAGCGCCAACTATAGCGTCAAGCTGGCGACGCCTTCCGTGGTTACGACGGCGGGCTCCGACTGTTATGCATTCGGCATCGTAAATGACACGATGACCCCAAAATTCGACCAATTGCAGACTCCCAACTCGGGAGTAGGCGCGGCGTACGGCGCACTCGGTGCGGGGACCCTCTGCGTCACTACTGACTCCAGCGTGCCCACCTGCGGAAGCAACAAGACGACATGCGCACTAGGGTCTAGCTACGTCTCGGGGACGGCGTTGCCCGTTCTCACAAATAACACGCAGCCGCGAGCCTTCAGTGTTGTCGCGTGCAAACCCGGCGCAACCGACTCAGCGGTACTCTCGGGGACCTGGACGTTTAAGTTGCGACTCAATGCAGCGGCCGACCCGCTCGGAATCGACATCGCTTCGGGGCAGACAACGTTGCCGACAGGTACGTATACAGTGCGTCTAAAGGCTCTGAAAACGGATTCGCTCAACAGCCCGGGTTCGGCGCAGGCGGCGCTGGGCCTTGGGGACAATCCGAGCCAGATCTTCTTCTATTACACGACAAATGGTTTGGACCCCGTTAGACCCGCGACATGTGGCGACACGCCCACTAGCACCACGGCAATGATTCCTTCGGGCGGAACACAGGACGGAGATGCTGACATTGCAATTAGCCACACCAATGCCGGGACCGTGCTCAAGGTCGTCGCTTGCACCGGCAATCCTGGCCACTACCTCGATTCTCCGATCACAACTCTCTCGTGGGGGCCTACCGGCGCGCTAACGGCACCGTTAGTTTCGCCGACGCACGGCACGTACACCTCTGCGCTAAATACATCCAATACGTATTTTAGAATCGTCAAGGCCTCTTCTAACGGCGGAGACAGCATCTGCTTCACTCAAGGCGGCACCATCCCGACTTGCGGTGCCGCGTCGAACCCTTGCGGTGTTGGCACCGCAGTCGTGTGGCCCTCCAGCTCAAACGACATCGTGTTCGACGGAGCGACCACCTACACACTCGACGGCAACCCCGGACGCACGCTTCCGATCCTCGATGACAACAACAAGGGCAACGTGCACGTCGTTGCCTGCAAGCCCGGCGTACCAAGTTCCGCTGCGTTCCAAGCTCGTTACACTTTCCAAGTCCCCGACCCTGCCCCTCCAAGCACAATCAAAAAAGGCATTCAAACCACCCCAAGCAGTGTCGGTACGGGCGTTTCCTGGCGATTCATCGCCGGGGCTGGCACGCCAACATGCAGCAGTCAGGACTGGACCACCTACAACATTCCAAACGATCAAGCGCTCCCGCTCACGATCAGCATGATCGCGTGCAAGACGCTTTGGGATCCTTCAAACGTTCAAGCGCAAACGTACACATCGTTCGCGCCGTAAGCGTGTCAGTCGTAGAGCGAAACCGGCCTGATCGATAATGGAAGATTAAATCGTTGTTCGGTGGCAGGAACGCTATCCGTCGGAATGCCGTCGTACTGCAGTTCGATGCGACGATCGCCGCCATGCGTGACAAGCCTTCCCGAGTATTTTCTCGCATCGGTTCCGAGCCCTTGGTAGCGAATCGTTCCGCCAAATACCGTTGCGCGCGCGAGGTAGATAATCGGGTCGTATTGCGACGTGCGATTGACCACGATGGTGCCCGTTAGATGCGCGACGGTACGCTCGTCGAGCTCGTCAATACACGCACGCGCGGTGTTCTCAACGCCCTGAATGCAAACAATGGCCGAAGCGACGGCTGCCGTAATGTCGATTCCGTCAGCAGTGCGTACACGTTGTTCGCGCAAGAATTGAAAATTCGCCTCGCCTAGATCGGTCCGGATCCGTTTGTGCACACCGTTCTCCGGATTGAAAGCCGCAAGCGTTCCCATGACCGCACCGCATGCGGCTCGCGGTTCTCGCCATGGAGCCTCGCGCGTCAAACCAAACGCAAGCGTGTCGTCGTCCGCCCGACCAACATGCGTCGACAAGTCAAACGCTACAAGCGCATAGGACAGCGCATTGCCGTCATAGATTCTCTTTCGCAAAGGGTCATCAAGTTGATGCGCAACGGTCACATGCGCGAGCGTTGATCCATCGTCGGTTCCACCTCCAGTTGGGGCGAAGGACTCCGTCTTCAAGCTGCCCACTTCGGACATTGTTGAAAACCGCGACGCCACCGTGCTGACGTATACCCGCGAGGCATCTTCGTTAATGCGATCGCCGCACGTTGTATGCGCAACGGTCGTGACCACACTCGGCGCACCGAAATCTGCGCCGCACGCAAACATGTCCGATTGTGTTTCGCGATCGGCGAACTGGAGCTCATCGCGCAACACCTGAAGGCCGTTAATTAATTGATACCGATCGCTCACGATCTCATTCAAGTAGACGTGGTTTGCACCTCGTTCACTTCCGAATTCGGACCTTAGCTCCCAAAAGCGAGCGACATGTTGACGTGCAAGAGTCGAATCAAAACGAGTCATCGCGCGAAGATATGTCAGCCCGGATTGTGCGCGAACCCCTCGCGAATCATCGACCGGCTAGCCCGACCGGGATAAGCTCCAATCCATCGATGTTTGTCGCAGATCGCCTCGGTTGGCTCAGCCGCGTTTTTCATCTAAAAGGCAGCGTTTTGGCGGTCATTTGGCCACGCATTGCCGTCGTGACCCTCGTGGCAACGGCATTTACGGTTGCATACCTCAAGACAGAGTTCTTTCACATCTCGCTCACCACCACTCCCTTCACACTGGTGGGTGTGCCCCTTGGCATCTTCCTCGGATTTCGCAACAACGTCGCTTACGACCGATTCTGGGAAGGCCGAAAATTGTGGGGGCAATTGGTCAACACGAGCCGCGCTTTTACACGGCAAGTGCTCACGCTTACGTCTGCGCCCGTCGAATCCACCCTACGTCTTGACGAGTTTCGCAAGACCATTGTTCGGAGGCACGCGGCGTATGTGCACGCGCTTAGACTCTCCCTGCGCTCCGAGAGCTACAACGAGCTCACGCGTTTTTTGCCAGAAGAGGAAGTGCATAACTTACGGCGTGAACCTAACGCTGCGAATGCCATTCTCCATCAAACTGGAGAGTTGCTTGCATCAGCGTGGAGACATGGGTGGATAGATTCCGTGCTCATGCGCAGCTTTGATCAGTCGCTCGTGATCCTTGCCGACGTTCAAGGGGCCTGCGAACGCATCAAGTCCACGCCAATGCCGTTCTCATACACGGTACTCATTCATCGAATCGTGGCGATCTACTGCTTTCTTCTTCCATTCGGCATCACCGAGACTGCGGGATGGATGACACCCTTTGTTGTGCTCATCATTGCGAACGCCTTCTTCGGGCTCGATGCCATAGGCGATGAAATCGAAAACCCCTTCGGCCACGACATAAACGATCTACCGTTGCTT
>JAHFDX010000394.1 GCA_023248785.1 Myxococcales bacterium | reverse complement strand
CGCGGCGTCCTGGGGACGGACGACGCGTCCTTGCAGGAGTACAGAGCGACCTGCGAAGCAGAGCGCGTGATTAGCCCAATGGCTCGGGCCGCTGTCATCGATCCCGAGCGCATGGTGGTCATCGGTGCCGAGGGAGATTTGGTGACCCCGGTGCGCCACGCGGCCATGCTTGCCCGGCACTTTGGATGCGAGTTTGTCGCTCTACCGGGAAGCCACATGTTTCAATCGTGGCGTCGCGCTGCGTTTACGCGCGTGGAGGCGCGCCTTTTACCCCTTCTTTTGAAGGTGTAGCGTCTTGACGTGTACAGGCACGTGCGTCGGCTCTGATGGTAGTCTTTGCGCGAATGAAGGTCCGTTGTCT
Organism: Myxococcales bacterium; assembly: GCA_023248785.1. Lineage (GTDB taxonomy): Bacteria > Myxococcota_A > Polyangia > Polyangiales > Polyangiaceae > JAHFDX01. The sequence continues at coordinate 4,206 of JAHFDX010000394.1, read as the reverse complement.
TGTACGCCACTTTGCGCTCTATCTTGCAATAACGGCTTCGCTGATCACGGTGGCAAGCTCGGCGCATGCCCAATGGCCCGACGCCCGCCAAGTGATGGATGCGCTCGGCCCCCATTCGATTTCTTCATTCGGCTCGACGTCGACGCAAACCATGTCGGCGCTCGTGCGATTGCCATCGGGCGTGCGTGCGCGAGATCTGGGGCTCGAACCTGTCGCAACGGGCATTGCCCGGGTCCAGGGAAGTCCTTCGCGTGTACGCAGCGTGCTTGCGGCACACCCCGATTTGCGTGCCGAGGTGGCGCCCGAATTACACCTTCTTAATCGGCAAGCCGGCCAGGCCGTGAAGATCCCTTTCGTTCGGGAGCGCTATGGCTACACCGGTGCAGGCGTTCTTGTTGGCGTTGCCGATACGGGAATTGATCTAACGCATGCCGATTTTCTTCGTGACGACGGCACCACGCGTGTTGCTTGGATCATGGATCTCTCCCAAACGCCGCTTGGTGTTCACGCGGATCTCGAGCGTAAATTTGGCGTCGTGGGCGATGACGGCACGGTACTTCGCGGACGGGTCTTGTCGGCAGCCGACATCAACACGCGCTTTAAGACCCTAAACACAGCCGAGCTCCCCATCGATGAAGAGGGCCACGGGTCGCACGTGGCGTCCATCGCAGCAGGCGACGATTCCATTTACGAGGGCGCGGCACCTGGCGCAGAGCTTGTCATCGCGCGCATCTCCAGCGCGTCCGGCTCGATCACCAACGATGATCTGCTCCGCGCAGTGGGCTTTATGTTCGATCGCGCGGAATTCATGCAGCGCCCGATGGTCGTGAACCTCTCGCTCGGAACCGACTTCGGTCCGCACGATGGCAGCACGCTTTGGGAACAAACGGTTGCGAGCTACGTCGGGTCCGACAAACCTGGACGGGCTATCATCGCGGCTGCCGGCAATAGCGGAAGCATTGTCGAAACGCGCGTGCATCAAGCTGTTCACGTGAACGGCGGACGCGCACGCGTGACGGTGCGTACGAACGGCTCAACCACCGGGAGCCAGCAAGTGTGGGTGACGATGCAGCCCGGTTCCGATCTCACCGTCGGTCTCGAAGCGCCGACGGGTGAGTGGATCGCGCAGACCGAAGAAGGCAACTACGCTTCGTATCAAAAGAACAACGCCGTCGCCGCCGTGATCCACGGAAGCAAAGCGAAAGATAGCCCGGTTCCCGCCGGTTCGAAGGGCGCTGTCGTTGTTTGGCAAAATGTAACTCCTGCAGGTGTGTATGCCGTCACGCTCGAAGGCCGAGGCCGGGCGGACCTTTATTTTCAAGCATCAGGAGATGCGCGCGTCTCTGGCTCCTCTTCCGCAGTGATTGGGTTCGAAGCGGCAGTCCGCGAGCGCACCGTCAACTTGCCGGCGTCGCATCCTGACATTGTGGCGGTGGGCTGCACGGTTTCGCGCGTTTCATGGACCTCCGTGAACCACAATCACATCGGTCTAAGAGCGCCTGGGCTTGATGCCAAAGGCTCGCTTCCAAGCGCAGATCCGTCGTTCGTTGATATCAACTATGGTGACAGTTGCTGGTTTGGTAGCGCAGGGCCCAATGCGCGCGGAGTGCTAAAGCCGGAGGTGTCCGCACCTGGTGCTGCCATCATCGCCGCGATGTCGACGAAGGCCCCTCCCGCTTCGCCTGCAAGCGTTTTTTATGCGCCGACGTGTGTTGGGGAAAATGACACACCTGATCCCGCATGCCTTCAAGTGGATCCATCACACGCTGTTTCGATGGGTACCTCTATGTCTTCACCCCTTGTAGCGGGTGCAGTGGCGTTGCTTTTTCAGCGCTCTCCAACCCTTACCCAAGATCGCGTGAAGCTTGCGTTGATGGCTGGTACGCACAAGATCTTTGGGCGCAGTCCGTTTGATGATCAAAGTGGTCCAGGCGAGCTCGACGTGCCGTCTGCCATTTCAGTGCTCGAGCAGATCGATACGCCGCAGGTAGGCCTTCCGGTTCGGGAAAAAAGTTGGCTGGTCGCGAGTACCATGTACGCAGTCCCCGATGGTGCAACGCCGGTTTACGTGCTCCTCGAGTTGCGCACGTCGAACGACACGCACGCAGACGGCTTCGACACGAATCGCCTGCGGGTCTATGCGCGCGTCGATGGTACCGATCTGCCGGGGTCCACTGTCGAGCGCCTTGGTCCAGGGCTCTACGCCGCAACGATTGTAGCGCCTGAGGGATCGGGCGGACAAAATATTACTTTCGGGGTTACATTGGATGGCAACGACATCGTCGAGCCGCGCACCCTTCCAATTTCCTTTGATTCATGGCGGGCTGCATATCCCTCCCAAGTGGGGGGTGGATGCTCTTTCGTGCCTTTTACACTTCGAACGCAAGCGGGGGCACTCGCCCTGCTGGTTGGGTCGATTTCGCTCGTTATGGCGATGACGCTTCGGCGCCGTCGATCCTCATGAGGTAGCCATGAGGTTCGGAGATGTTCTCTGAGGGGTGATAGGGAACCTGCCAATCGCCCGTTGAGGTTCCGATGAGCCATACTGCAGCCGTGTCGGCAGTCGCCCGAATCGTGCCTTGGACATTCGTGCTTCGATCGGGGTGCGAAAGCTCTGTCCGTCCGATAATCTCGGCGTTTCCGTTTGTTCGAAGGGCAACCCAGCGCATTCGCATGTGCTCTTCCCAAGTGATCTGAACTGACAGTGCGCTGGTTGGTCGTGCGCTCACGCGAACAAACGTGGAGCCTGTCGGGGAGAGCGATTGTGGACCTACGAAGCCTCTCGCTCGCTCCGGCCACGGTACGTCCCAAGCGGGACGGATAACTCTCGAAAACGTCGCCACCAAGTACTCAGCGAAACGGCCATAGAGTTCTTCATGCCAAGAAATGACACTGTCTTGGTTACGAAATGTCGCTTCGAGCACGTCGACGACGTCAGGCGCAGAGGCAGGTTCGGTCGAGTCGATACGACGTGGCGATCGAGCCCATATGCCTGCCACCAACGATGCCGGTGCGCGCCCATACGAACGATCGAGCCAAGAAAAGAAAACTGATTGGGCACGTACTTCAGGCGTATCGAATCGCTCATCAAGCCATGCACGTTCAAACAAGCTTCGCTCACTCGATGCTCCCAGCACCCACGCCGCATCGTCAGCCATGCATGGCGCTACCAGCCCCGCAAGGTGTTCGCTTTCCGCAGTCACGGATGCATTGGGTGTGTGGGGTGCCGCGCGAAGGAGGGCGGCGTGTGCCAGCATGCGGGCTGCCTCATGAGTGCGGATGCACGCGTTGGCTTCGAGGTGCAAGATCAACGTGGCCGATGAACGCTCCCAAAGGGAGCGGGAATCGCGCACATAAGGAATCGCCCTCGTGGGTTCCGTTCGGCTGAGAAGAATGCGAAGTTGAGACACGTCGGCTGCATCGGGAAGGGGAAGGGGAAGTATCTCGAACAACATGCGCCACGCTTCGTTGAGGGACGATAGGTGGTCGTTGACGAGGTCCTTGCCTACATCGATAGGTCCTTCGATGCACACCGGGTGTTCTGTTGAACACGCCAAGGGCCGAAATGGTACCGCGCGTGCCGCTTTTTTGGGCGCTGCCGTGCAATCACCGCTTGCACTGAAGCATGTGAACAGGCTTGCGCAGCAGAACCACGGAATTCGGAGCCGTTGAAGCAGGCGTTCTTTCATTTCTTCACGCGGCCAATGGACTCCTTATATCTTGATTGTATGGATCCCGACCGCTTCGATGCGACGTGTTCGCTGTCGATGGACCTCGGCGCGGGCACAGTCGTCGGTCGCTCCGGCGAGGCGCTCGCTGTTATTCCGCTGGATGCCTTTGGCGAGCTGGCGCGCAGTCATGCCTCCGCCGTGGCTGCGCTGGGTGCGGCCACAGGCGCTTCTCTCGGCTCGCGTTTGGCGGAGCTGAGCGATGCCACGAGCGACCAGTTCATCGAGTACCTTGCAGGCGAGTGGGCAGTGCACGGCCTCGGTGTCTTATCACTTGAGCGCTGGGGTCGCGCTCTCGTGCTTTCGATTCGAGAAGCGAGCATGCCCGCGGCGTTCCTGGGTGCGGCGTTGCAGTCAGCACTCTCGCGCGCGACGGCGCGGCCGGTTGTGTGCACGTTTGCAGGCGAGCACGGAAACGTGGCCCAATTTGTCGTTTCGAACGCAAAGGCAGCCGCACGGTTGCAAGGTTGGTTGCAAG
>JAHFDX010000393.1 GCA_023248785.1 Myxococcales bacterium | reverse complement strand
ATTTGTTGTGGCGTGGCACATCGCTGTGCCAGTCGAGTCGGGCGGATCGCGGTTACGGCACGCGTTGGGTGAGTAACTTGTCGATGAGGTCTTTGGAGTACCCGCTCAATTCACGAAATACGACGCCCATGCCTTGCGGATCCCGTTCGACCCGCACCACTTCACCAACACCCTCGATGGTCTCGATGTCGTCCATGATCACGGTGAACCGCAAGTTCACACGTGTGCCAATGGGAAGGGGTTGCTGCGACTTGATGAACACGCCCGTGCGCGAGATGTTCGTCACGTATTCTTGAATGAACGCATCGAATGACTCGAACTCTTTGTTGATCGTCACGCGCTCTTCGGTGCGCTTGTCTGGGGATTCGTCGTTCATCGTGCGTCGCTCATCATTCATGAATCAGGCGGGGCTCTGGTTACCGGCCCGTAATGTCGAATTGCTCGATGTGATATTCCTTGCGGGACGTGACCACGATCTTGCGCATGAATCGATTTTCGGCCTCTTGAAGTGCCAGCTTTTCGGGACCCGCAAAGAGATCGGCAACAGCTGGATGGCAGTTGATGTGCACAGAGTAACCCGGCAAATCGCGACGCTTACGACGAACTTCGCGCAAGATCTCATACGCGGTGGTTTCCTTTGATTGCAGATTGCCCGTGCCGTCGCAGTAAAAGCACGGTTCGTGAAGTAAACGACCAAGGCTTTCGCGCGTGCGTTTGCGCGTCATCTCGATGAGGCCGAGGTCTGAAATTCGATTGAGGGTGGTCTTGGCTTTGTCCTTCTGCAGAAGTTCGTCGAGACGTTTTCGCACTTTCTCGCGGCTCACCGCTTTTTCCATGTCGATGAGATCCAAAATGATCATGCCGCCGATATTTCGGAATCGCAGCTGATACGCGATCTCCTCGACCGCTTCGAGGTTCGTTCGGAGGATGGTTTCCTCCATGTCCTTCGAACCTTTACCGACGAAGCGTCCCGTGTTGACGTCGATGGCTGTGAGCGCTTCGGCTTGATCGATGATGAGGTGACCGCCTGATGGCAAGGGAACCTTGCGCGACAGGGCCCGTCCGATTTCGTCCTCAATACCGTACGCATCAAAAATGGGTTCGTCTTCTTCGTAGAGTTCGATGTCCTTCACGCGCTCGGGCATGAAGGTTTCGACGAACTGCACGAGACGTTGGTACTGCCCTCTATCGTCGATCACCATCTTGTCGACTTCGTCGGTGAACAAGTCGCGCGACGTCTTGAGCACGATATCGAGTTCGCTCATCAGCGTATAAGGCGCCTTGGCACCCTCGCGCTTCTTCGCGATCTCGCCCCACAGCCTAACGAGGTAGCCTACGTCTTGCTTGAGTTGCTTCTTCGTTAGACCTTCAGCAACGGTGCGAACGATGAGGCCGCCGGTTGGCGGTTTTATCCCTTCAATGGCATCGCGAAGACGCGCACGCTCTTTTTCGGAGCCAATGCGTTTGGAGACACCCACGTGTTCTACGGTCTGAAGGTAAACGACGTAACGACCTGGCAGCGAGACATGGCTGGAGCACCGCGCGCCTTTGGTTCCTATCGGTTCTTTCGTGATTTGAACAAGGATCTCTTGCCCTTCGCTGATGACTTCGCGAATGGGCGTAGACTTGGCAATGCGTCCAGGGATATTTGCGTTTCGATCGATGCGGTCGCGTTGTCCACCATCGCGCGTGCTACGTCCGCGTCCGCGTGCATCGCTTCGTCCTTCACGGCGGTTGTCGCCGCGCGCGCCCCCGCCGCGTTCGCCGCGCGGCGCATCATTGCGGCCGCTTCCTCCGCGCCCGCGTCCACGTCCGCGTCCACGTCCGCGGCGCCCTCCGTCGTCTGCGCGCGATGTTGCCGCACGTGGCGTGGGGGCGTTGGGATCGGAGACCGTAAATCCAGGCAAATCGGGGTTATCGAGCAGCGCGTCGATGTCGTCCTCGGCAGCTGCGGCCTTCGTGCCTTCGTCGGGATCGGAGTCAGATGCACTCACGTCCGGTGACGTATCGGGATCGGCAGCTGCGTCCTCTGCGAGACCGCTCATCTGCGCGGGGGCGTCATGCGGACTGCTTTCCAGTACGTCGGAATCAAAATGGGGCACGCTCGCTTCGTCGTTGGGCACTTCCGGCATCTCAATGTCAGATGACGGAGGGAGCGCCGCTTCAGAAAGGTAGGGCAACCGGGGAGCGGGATCCGAATCGATCACGTTTGCCGCATCCTCGGCCGCCGCCCCGGGTTCAGCCGCCGCCGCCGCCGCCTCCTCGGCCAGTTCTTGTAGATTCGGTTCGTTCGACTGTTCGCCCCCGTCGTCTTCATCGCGATCGCGCGCGTGTCTGCGGCCACCGGCAAGGTAGGCTTCGAAGTCGTTCGGCCTTATCAGATCTTCGACGTGCAAGAACGCGGCACGCTCAAGCCCGATATCGATGAACGCTGCTTGCAGTCCGGGAAGGACACGCGTGACCTTACCCAGGTAAATGTCACCTACGGATCCGCCCTTGGGTACCACCCCGCGGCGTTCGATGTGTAACTCTGCGATAATTCCGTCTTCAATGAGCGCGACGCGTGTTTCACGTATGTCGCAACTGATCACCAGTAAGTTTTTGGCCATAGACCGAGCCGAATCCTTCTCGCCCAAGTGGGACGGTCCAGGTCCTCAGCTGCGCGAAGATCGCTGCATGTGCGAGGATCGAAAGTGGAACGTGGGCCATCAAGAGTCTCGAGCGGTAGAGCGCGCGAATGCGCTTCGTGACAGAAAATCCTCCCCAACGAGGGAGGCCTCCCGACCGGGAGAAAAACCTTTGGGTTTCTTGTCGGCAGCGGCCGAACCGAACCCTAGACTCCAGGCATACAAAACTTCTGGGCCGAGCGCTAGCCGCTCTTGGACTCAAAGTGCGTCCAAACGTGTCATTGACCCGGATTTCGCGTTACGTTCTGGCGGATCATGAAAGGCACGCTTCGCATTGCACCGTCGATTTTGTCAGCGGATTTCGCACGCTTGGGCGATGAAATCACGGCTGTGGAAAAAGCCGGTGCCGATTGGATTCACGTGGATGTCATGGATGGTCGGTACGTTCCGAACCTCACGGTGGGCCCTGCCGTGGTGAAGGCCCTCCGCCGCACGACAAAACGCACGCTTGATGTGCATCTAATGATCGTGGAGCCCGAAAAATACATCGATTCGTTTGCCGACGCCGGTGCCGATATCATCACTGTTCACGCAGAAACCTGTACGCATGTTCACCGGACACTTCAACAAATTCGCGCTCGAGGAAAGCGCGCCGGCCTCTGCTTAAACCCCGGGACGAGCGAAGAAGCACTTCGGTACGTGCTCCCAAGCGTTGACCTTGTGCTCTTGATGACGGTCAATCCCGGTTTCGGGGGTCAGGCCTTCATTGAAGAGGTCGTGCCGAAGATCGAACGCGTGCGGGCCATGATCGACGCGTCCGGCTGTGCGATCGACCTTGAAGTGGATGGAGGTATTGCTCCTGACACGACGCCGCGGGTGACGAAGGCAGGCGCAAACGTGCTTGTTGCGGGAAACGCGATTTTTGGAACCCCGAACTACCAAACTGCGATCGCTGCGTTGCGCGCCGCGGCTGTTGGCGCGTGATGAGGGAACGAAGCCTGCACGGGCTTGTTCTTCTTTTTGTTGCGTGTGCATCGGGGCGTGGTGCTTCGCACCCGAATCATGTGGTTGAACCTGTCGCCTCCGAAAGCCAACCGTTTGAGACGGTGCCCTACCTCGATCGCGCGGTCGCTCTCGTTTCGCAGAAGCGCGGTTTGGCCGTACGAAAACCGGTGAAAGGCGCACGTGTATCGCGGACGGTCCTTGCGACTCAGATTCGCGCGCATGTTGCTCGTGAGGTGCCCGAGCGCGACGTCGAAGCGGAAGAAGCGATGCTCAAGTTGCTTGGCGTTGTGGCGCGCGATGTGAACTATCGCGAAGTCGTGCTCGCGATGCTCGGCAGCGATGTTGCGGGATACTACGAACCCGCTGACATGACGTTGTACGTCTCCGACGATATCAAAGATGCTGCGGGTGTTTTGGCGCTGATTCACGAGGTCGAACACGCGCTTCAAGATCAGTACTTTGGTTTGGGCAAACGAATGAAGCGCGTGTCCGGCCAGAGCGACGCATTGATTGCGGCGTCTGCGTTGGCAGAGGGTGACGCCACCCTTGCCATGGTGGCTGTACAAGGCGACGAGGAGCACGTGCGTGACGGTATCCAAACGATGCGCGACAGGCTCGTTCGTAAAGTTGAAGATAACGTCACGGTGGATCAGCCAGGGCCTCCGAGAATCGTTCAGCGCTCGATATTAGCGTCGTATGCGTACGGATTTGTCTTTGTGTCCGATGCGTTCCTGAAAGGCGGGTGGCCTACGGTCAATCCGCTGTGGGAAAATCCCCCTGTTACGAGCGAGCAACTCCTCCACCCGGACAAGTATCGCGATCGCGAAATCGCGGAATCGGTACCGTCTGCAGCGGAGATACTACGCAATGAAGGTTACGAGATTGTGACCGAAGATACGTACGGCGAGTTGTCGATTCGGCTGCTTCTTTCCGAATTGC
>JAHFDX010000392.1 GCA_023248785.1 Myxococcales bacterium | reverse complement strand
CGTTAAGGACAGCGGAAAAGACGCGACACTCGACGCCAAGAGCCTCGATGCCGCAAAAGATGTGTCACCCGACGCATTTTGCGATGCAACATGGCCAACAACGAAGGGCTCGCCCCAACTCGATTTAAATTGCATCGATCCTGGGGGGATTTGCAGAGGAGACGGCGGCTCCAGTTCCAGCACCAGCTATCCGAGTCCTTGCGCGCTAAAAATTAGCGAGTACGGCTGCGAGGAGTATCAGAAGCAGGTAGCAACGTTCTGTGTGAACGGAGTATGGCAATGCACGGGCGGTATGGTTTTGTCGAAAGAGTGCAAGTGCTTTGGTACCTATCCAGGATACGAATGTACCAAGGACGGCCTAAAGCCCATTGCGGACGCTGGGGCGGACGCCTCAAAGGACTAAGAACGCATGCCCCCCGTTGAAGTTGAGTACACTGAACACGGACGCTGGGGCGGTCGGCTAACGAACAGGCCGCTGCCGGACCGCGATTCAGAGATTGACAAGCTCAGCGCGCATGATCGCGATCGCCTCGCGAAAATCTGGCTCACGCGAGCTGCCATGGAGCGTCGCGTGGCCGACTCGTTTGAGGTGATTCATAGTGCACTCACGCGCCAGAGAGCAGCAACGGACATTATCGAGCTCTCCTATCGCGCCATCGACGATGAATATCGGCACGCGGAACTAAGCCGCGTGGTTGCGTCGCGCTTTGCGGGTCATGAGCTTCCGCCACCAGAACGACTTGTCCTCGAAACACCAAAGCACACGGGGGCGTCGCCCGATTTGCGCGACACATTGTTTGTCGTTGGACAGTGCGTACTCAATGAAACGACTGCGGGCGTATACCTCGAAACATGCCTTACGCACGCCACGGGGCCATTGGCCGTTAGCGCACTGCGTGAATTGTTGAGCGATGAAATTGACCACGGGCGGATCGGTTGGGCCCACCTCGCGTCGGTAAGCCAAGACGTGCGAAACGACATCGCGCGATGGATGTTGCCCATGGCGTACCTCAATTTGCGCATCTGGAAGTACGAGACCGCGCTTGATCCGAATCACACCGAGGCCCTGTCGAAGCACGGAGCGCCGCCCGCCGAAACTATCCACGATGCGCTGGCAAATGCGCTCGCGAGTCTCATCGTGCCCGGATTGAAGCAACTTGGCATGTCGACCGCATCGCTCGAAGCGTGGATTGAAGCAGGCGCAGGCACGGACAAGCCGCCGGTCGAGTTTTTGGGTGTGAGCTGACGCGAAAGACCAAGTAATCGCGCGCCGTTCGCCGTACCCTTTTGCTGCGTATGTCAGCGCTGAAGAGCAACAGCGTATTTGCAGGGCGATTCATCATTGAACGCGAAGTCGGTCGTGGTGGCGTGGGCGTGGTGTACCGCGCCACCGATCGTGTAACGAACACGCCCGTCGCGCTCAAGGTGGTTGCTGTGACCGGGATGGATGCAAACGAAGACGCGCGATTTCAGCGCGAAGGGCGCCTACTTGCGGGTCTTCGGCACCGAAACATCGTTCGCGTGGTCGACTTTGGCCGAACCGAAGATGGAATTCCATACCTTGCGATGGAATGGCTCGATGGCGAAGACATTGCGCAACGGCAACGGCGTGGCACGCTGCCCATCGCTCAAAGTCTCGATGTGGCCGCGCAAGTAGCGGAAGCGCTCGCAGCGGCCCACGCAGCGGGTGTCATCCATCGAGATGTAAAGCCCTCGAACGTGATCCTCCGTGAAACAGGCGAAGGCGTCATGCTCGCCACGCTCGTCGACTTCGGGGTCGCAGCTGCACAGGACGCAAAGGCAACGAGGACGGGAGCGATTGTTGGAACGCCTGCGTACATGCCGCCCGAACAGGCGCGTGGCGATGGAGAATTGGATCAACGCTCAGACATCTATTCGCTCGGAGCCACGCTGTTCGAGATGCTCACGGCAAGACCACCCCACGTGGGGCCCACGGCCATTGCAATTCTCGCGCGATTGGCCACCACACCGGCGCCACGATTGTCCGAAGTCATGATTGAAGCGCTACCGGCGCTTGACGACCTGGTGGCAGCCATGTTGGCGACGGCTCCGTGCGACAGACCCGCAAACGCGACGAGCGTTGCTCACGATCTCAGGCAACTTGCGAGCGAGCTCGCGGCTCAAACAGGCACGCGCCTTACACCAGCAAGCGGAGTCGTCGGCTTAAGCGCAACAACGACGACAGGGCGATCGGGAGGATCTCGCCTCGTCACAACCATCTTGGCAACCCATGTTCCGAAAGGTGGACTGCGCGCGCGCTTGGTAACGCAACTTCGCTCGCGCGGTGCAGACGCCACCGAACTTGGAAGCGATGCACTGGTTGCTCACTTTGGATTGCGGCGTTCGTCGGGCGAAGAAGCGGCGCGCGCCGTGGAGCTTGCACTTAAACTCTCGCAAGTAGGTGCGCGCGTTGGCGTTTCGAGCGGGCGCACCAAGCTGGATCGAACGAAACCACACGGAGAAGTGGTGGACCGCGCAGCAGCGCTCGCGCGTGATTCGCAACCAGGACAGATCATTGCCGACACTGCGACTGTCGAACTCGTACGCGGAGGATTCGACGTTCAGGCTCGCCAAGACGGTTCGGCCATCATTCGCGGCATTCGCTCCTTGCGCGGCGACAAGCCCGCCGGCGCGCCATTCGTTGGTCGCGAACCGGAATACGTTCAAGTGCGCGCAGCCTTCGAGCGGTGCATTGAAGACCACACGCCTATCGTGGTCACAGTCACGGGTGCTCCCGGAATGGGAAAAACGCGCCTACGGCGAGAGGCCCTTGCCCACTTCGCCTCTAGCCCGAGTGCACCTCGCATCGTTCTTGGGCGAGCCGCGAGCTTTGCGGGCGCGCATCCGTTGGGGCTCGCCGTCGAACTCGTTCGACACCTCATTGGTTACGAATCACGAGGCGCATCGGAAGATGACGCCGCACACGCGGCGAAGCGTCTCATAGACCGCGTAAGTGACCTTCCCTCCGAAGCAGCTGCACTTTTGGGTCGACTCGTCACCGGCGATCCATTGGAGGGGCCTGAAGCGCTCGTCGTCCGCGATTCACTGTGGATGGCACTAACCAACGTATTTGTCGCCGCTTCGAAGACAAGTCCACTGGTCATTGCAATCGACGATGCACATTGGGCCGACTCTGACAGCGTGGCCTTGCTCGATCACTTGCTCGCTCGCGCTGCGGGGAATCCACTGCTCATTTTGCTCACGGCGCGCCCGACATTTTGGCGGAAAGACACGCATCGGTTTGAGGCACGCGATCATGTGCGCATCGAGATGGGGCCTCTCGGACGGCGCGCAATTCGTACCATTGTTCGATCAATTTTAGGAAGCGGGGAAGATCTCGTATCCGACGAAATCGCGGAACGCCTTGCAGCACAGGCCGCCGGTTCTCCCCTGTTCGCTGAAGAACTCGCGCGACTCGCAGCCAAAGGTCGCGACGCCACTGCGGCCCCAACGCTCGAGGCCGCACTCCAAGTGCAACTTGATGCTCTTGACGATCGCCAACGTGACAGCGTGATTCGCTTCTCCGTGTTTGGCGCTTACGGATGGGACGAGGGTCTCGAAGCACTCGGCGTGGGTCTTGCTGTCGACACCTTGCGTGAACTCGCGGCGACGGAAGTCCTCGTTGAACAAGCTTCCTCACGATTCGCGGGAACACGTGAATGGGCCTTCAAGCACGCGATGATGCGAGACGTCGCGTATGCAGCGTTGGGCGACGAAGATGTAAAACGTCTCCATGCACGCGCAGGCCTTTGGCTAGCGAGCAAGGGCGAACTCGACGCGGTCGTCGGGAAGCACTTCGAGCTCGCGGGTGACTACGTCACCGCCGCGTTTCATTTAGAAAAGGCGGCGAGACGAGCCATCGCGGCGAATGCACTTGCTGAAGCAGTCGCCCTTGCAGATCGCGCCCTTACATTTGCGGAAGATAAATTCACAAGATTTTCGCGCGCGCTTTTGCTCGACGAAGCGTGGTCACGGCAAGATGCACGTGCAGCGGAACGCGAGACGGCCGTGCGCGCTCTTGAAGAATCGGTCTTTGACGACGAGTCGTCCATTCGCGCACGCGGCGCCCGCGTAAGGTACGAAGATGCGCGTGGAGGAAACGATGAAACGAGCGCGACGCTGCAGAATGTGCGTCTTCTCGCGCGGAATGCGGGGCTCGTCGATGAGGAAACACGATGCGCCGCCGCGCTCGCCGCACGTCTCGCATACGCCGGCGAGCTCGAACGCGCGGAAGACGTAGCGGGCAACTTGCTTGATATTTCAGCTGTAAAGGGTTGGGCCGGTGCAACGATCGATGCGCTTCAAACGATGGCTGTGATTTATCAAGCCCGTGGAGAAGTGGCAGCAGCCCTCCAGGCACGGCAAAACGCGGTCTGTAGTGCGCGCAAGGCTGGCCTGAAAACACGCGAATCACTACTCAGCATCAACGTTGGCTTCGCACTCTCCACCCTCGGTGCGAAGGAGGAGTCGCGCGACACCATCCTTTTGGGCATCGAGCTCGCTCGGGCCATTGGATCACCGGGAAACGAACGTCACGGCAAGATGATTCTCCTCGCCT
>JAHFDX010000391.1 GCA_023248785.1 Myxococcales bacterium | reverse complement strand
ATGCCGCATGGCGTGCTCGAACTGCGTCGTGAATCCCGCCACACGTGACGTTGTCACCGCAACCGGTTGGCCACTCCTCGTACAGATACGCGTTCACGGCGCCGGGGCTGCTCGCGCCTCCCAACACAAACGGCGCCCGTGATCCAGGCGATAGAGGTGAGTCGGGTCCTCCGAGTCCCGTTTCGGCCACCGTTTGCGGCTCGCCGTTATTGCTTAGCGGATCTTCGGTCACATAAATCGCGCTGCTGCATCCTGCGAGCAGCGCGGTAAGAAGCGACACAAGACATGCGTGAATTCGCATGCCTTCTCGATGCGAATCACCCGATGCTTGGATTACGAAATCGTCCTTGCTCATCGTTTCTCCGCGTTGCGGCCCACTCTCTCAAGCTGTTTCCGGTAAGGGTTTTTCGGATGATTCACCAAGATCCGTTGGGCTTCACGCGCCGCGGCTTCGTTTTCGCCACGTTTCTCCAATAGCTCCACGCGAAGGACGCGAGCTTCGACAGACAAAGGCGCCGACGACGTACGTGACTTCCGTGCGTCGAGCTCCTTCTCAGCAGTTTGTAAATCGCCACGCTGCATCGCGGTGCGCGCTCGATCGAGCGATGCGATGTCGGCTGCGAGCTCGGACGGCGCCGAGGACGTCGCGTTTGGGATCGTGGTGTGTTGAATTGCAACGGGTTGCTTTCCAACGGTTTCGAAAGCGCGTGGTCGCTGAGGCATTTGCGGCTCGTGTTGCGCGGACGAAGCGGACGGAACCTCGGACTCGACGGCGATCGCAGATTGTACAGGTGATGGCTCCACTGCAGTCGCCACTACCTCTGATGGAACGAGCTGGGATGGAACGAGTTTTCTCTGCTCCGGCTCAAACGAAGCCTTTGCGACGAGTGCAGCTCCGACGACGACACCACCCACCGCAAGGCCGATGAGAGTCAATTTCCAACTCGCCATGAGTCCAATGGGAGTCGCTCCCGATGCCCCTCCGGCAATCCCCGTTCCCACCTCGGTCATGGCGCTCATCCCGACGACCGTGGTGGCGATGGCGCCGCCCAATACGGCTGTTGAGGCCACGAATGCACGACGGCGTGCTGCTTCGGTTGGCCCCTCGTGCGCGCGGGATAGCAGCAACTCTGTCTCGAAACCGGGTTTTAGCTCGTCGACTAGCCGTTTCATCGGGTCCCCCATTCGCCAACGCGACGCGCCTTTTCTCTGTGCGCAATAGTTAGAAATTCTTCGCGCGCACGTCGCAATCGCGAAGCCGCTGTCCCTTCGGGAAGCGCAAGCAAGTCGGCCACTTCGCGTTTAGAAAGGCCTTCGATTTCAAACAACACCAGCGCCTCGCGCGTGTCGTCAGACATTTGCGAAAGCACCTCGTCAAGCAACTCATGCGCATCGCGTTGAATGAGGAGATCCTCGGGCGTTCGCGCGCCGAGGTCTGGGCACGAGTCGGACAGAACCTCTGCGTGCATTGCACTTCGCGCGCGCGCCCTCGCAGCAAGGCGTCTCGCAACGCCGAACAGGAACGCCTTCTCTCTGCCCAGTTGGATGTCGGCGATGCGGCGCGCCGCAATCATGAATGCTTCTTGGGTGGCGTCGTCGACGACATCGGCAGTGACGCCCAAGCGCCGCAGCGTGCGCCAAATGAACGTGTAATGCGCATCGAAAATACGCCGAAAACGGACTTCGGATGACACCTCCGGCCGAGATTCCGCGTGCAGAGCTTCAAGTGATTTCAGGGCGAGATCCACACGACGGCCTTTCTGACAGAGTGATGCGAGGGCACATTCATTTGGATCACCAAAACGTCCAGCCCACGTTCGCCGCCGCGGTCCATGCGACCGCAGGGATCGAATACGACACCGTCGAGTCGATGCCGCGGACGATCTCGTTACGAACCAGCGGGAACAGTGCACCGGCATCAAGCTCCAACGTGAGCCCTCGTGCAATCGTCGTCTGCGCGCGCACCATGCCGGAGGCCGCGAGCCACAATCCTGCACCCGATCCAGCTCCTCGTCCTTGACCTTCAATGCCGACCGCCCGTTGAGATCCAATTTCGAGACGAGCGATGGGGCAGAGTGATGCGCGCTCTCTATGAAGTGGAAGTTGAACCACGCATGCATCCACGGCGGACGTCATCAGCTGGTACTTCATCGTTCCTTGAGTGCTCGTGGACTCACTCCATGCATGCAACCCCGACATCCGAAAACGCGGTGCGATCCAAGCGTCACCTGTTCTGCGAACTTCAATCGACGCACCGACCATTGGCGCAAGTACGGGACTCGTTCCCGAACGCACTCCGCCACTCGCAAAGGTGCCGAATGTCCAACGAGGTTTTTTCGCCGACGGAACTGCCGGGCGTTCAGGAAGCGGGGCAATTTCAGAGCGTCTTACGTCGACGTCTCCAGGGTGGCGCGTTCGCAGAGCGACGACGAATGCAAGCGCTTGAGCGACGTCGAGGCACGAGCCGCCTTCGATCGATCGCTCACCGCCATTGGCTTCGTGTGCCGACTCAAACGAAACGCTTCCAATGAATTGTTGACGCTCTGACGGAGCGACACGCACGCGTGCGGTAAGTGCGTCCGCGCTCAACGCGCCAAAGTCGGCGATTGGTGAACGTGCGAGAACAAAGCGCTCGAATGCATTCTTGGACGGACAGTCGGGCTCGGCCGCGCGGTAGTCGAGCGCGATGTGAACACTTTCTCCGCGGGCGGAAGCGGTCCATAGGAGAAGAGGGATAAGTGTAAGAAAGCGAGGCAAAACACGTGGCACTTAGTGCCTATAGTTGTAAGCGTCAATTGGGGGGTTAGGGTTCCTATGCAGCTTTTGCGCAGCTCTTGCTGTGTAGGCACAATAATGCAATCATGTAGGCATGGGGCAGCATTCAAAGGAATCTCAGTACACCATTCGCAGAGTGCCTCGTTCGGTCGATCGTGCCCTTCGACAAATGGCTCAACGGCAGGGAATGAGTCTGAACGCTGTCCTTCTGGATGCTGTGACGAAGGCAGCGGGAGTCTGCGTGGAATCCACGGTGCACCACGATCTCGACTCGTTCATCGGCAGCTGGGTTGCTGATCCCGAAACCGATGTGGCATTGGTCAGCCAACGCAAGATCGAGCCTGGCGACTGGACGTGAGAGTCGCGCTCGACACCAACACCTACCGCGCATTCATGGACGGCTCGCCACGCACGGTTGAAATCGTCCGAATGGCAGAGCACGTTTGGCTGCCGGTGCCAGTTTTGGCAGAGCTTCGTTTTGGATTTCGTAAAGGGACCCGAGGGCGAGTCAATGAGGCAACGCTCATCAGGTTTTTGGATTCGGCGCGCGTGGGTCTTCTCCCATGCGACGAACAGACAAGTCACTTCTACGCGGACCTAAAGCTCCAACTTTTCAAACAAGGAACACCCATTCCCATCAATGACGTTTGGATTGCCGCGTTAGCACTTCAGCACGGAGTCCCGCTGCACTCTCTCGACGCGGATTTTGATCGGATCCCCCAGTTGGCGCGCGTGTGACCGTTCGGTGATGAGATGACAGGTACAGCAGGCCTGGGACATCTGCTCGCCGCGCGATGCAGGAATTGAAAAGGCCGTCGCGAAGACGCGAAAGAAAGCCCCCACTTCCCCTTGACCAACGGCCAGGCTCCCCCTACCAACATCGATCCCCTCGCGCGCCGTCTACGCACGTTGGGGAATGTTCGCTACGCTCCTTACTTGTTGCTGTTTCGGAGCCGCACTTGATTTCACCGGAAACGATCGCGCTCGTTCGTGAACGCACCGACATCATTGCGCTCATTTCCGAATCTGTGCCGTCGCTCAAGAGGCGCGGACGATCGTTCGTCGGGCTCTGTCCGTTTCATCAAGAAAAGACGCCGAGCTTTCACGTCAACGCCGATCGCGGATTCTTCCATTGTTTCGGATGCAAGGAAGCGGGCAGCGCGATCGATTTTCTGATGAAGCAAGATGGTCTGACGTTTCCCGAGGCTGTGCGCGATCTCGCCGAACGCGCGGGCGTTGCGATCGACGAAATTCATACGCCTACGAGCGAAGACGAACGCGAGAAGAAGCGACGTGAGGAGTTCTACTCCGCAAACCAAGTCGCGGCGGCGTGGTTTGAAAAACAACTTCACGAGCATCCTTTAAAGCAGTTCGCTCTCGACGAACTCGCGCGGCGCGGTCTCACTGCAACCGACGAAGCCGTAAAGGCGTTTCGACTCGGCTATGCGCCGCATTCATGGGATGGGCTGGCAAACTTTTTGCGCGTTCAGGGGTTCTCCCCCATGGTCGGCGAAATGGTTGGGCTGCTCGCGCCCCGGGCTTCAGGTACCGGGCACTACGACCGATTCCGGCACCGCTTGATTTTTCCAGTGATAGACGCACAAGGGCGCGTGATTGCGTTCAGCGGGCGAGCTTTACAGGATCCACCCGAGCAGTCGTCGACGGGCGACCCTCCGCCCAAGTACATCAACTCTCCCGAGAGCCCGATCTACACGAAGGGACAAGCCCTCTTCGGCATGCACCAAGCGCGTCACGCTATTCGTAACAAAGAGCGTGTCATTTTAGTCGAGGGCAATTTCGACGTC
>JAHFDX010000390.1 GCA_023248785.1 Myxococcales bacterium | reverse complement strand
CGTTACACTTTCGTGCGCTCGCGAGCCCGGCGGTATCCCTTGCCTCTGCACGCACGCCGTCGTGCGCGACAACGACGGCAAGCTTCTTTCGTGGTCGAAACAAGACTCGCCCTACGCCCATGTTACGGACCTCGCGTGGAAGCGCCTCGTAGCCATTCCGGCCCAAGAAAATGGCCTACCGACATACTTCACGCATTCGCGCTTCCACCCCGAAACGTATGAGGGCGACGGTTGGCCACACAACCCGGCTGGGCTGAACGCCATGCTCATTGAGTCAGCTCTTCGCTACCACGCGTTCTCGGGGGATCGAAGCGCGATTGAGTTCGCACAGCGTCTTGCAGATCACCAACTTGCCCATGGTACGACGCCGCATGATTGGGAGTGGCCCAACGTTCCTTTCTCAAGCGCCGAAGCCGACAGCACCGAATATGGCGGCGTCGACGACAGCGAATGCGAAGGGTGCGGCCGAGGCGACGGCCTAGGGGTCATCGAGCCAGACAAGGTCGCGGAGCTTGGGTTCAGCTATCTTCAGCTCTTCAAGACAACGCGGGAGTCGCGATATCGCGATGCAGCAGAGGCGTGCGCCGATGCTCTCGCAAGACACGTGCGCGTGGGTAGTCCCAACGATAGCCCGTGGCCATTCCGCGTGAACGCGCGAACGAATGTTCCAAAGGAAAACTACACGGCGCACGTCATCGCATCGATCCAGTTGTTCGATGAGCTCGGCAAGCTTGGCATTGGTGATCGGCAGAATTACGAAAGGGCGCGCGGGATCGCATGGGACTGGCTCTTCGAAGTTCCCATGAAAAACGGGCATTGGTCGGGCTACTTCGAAGACATTCCAATCGCCACGTCGCCGGCGGAAAACCCGAACCAATATGCGCCCCTGATGACGGCACGCTATCTCCTCGAGCATCCGGAACACGATCCCGATTGGAAGACCCACGTCGAGAATCTCCTCGCGTTCACGTCAAACCACTTCGCGACCGACGCCAACAACGAGAGGGGCCATCAATTCGGGGCGGAAGTGATCTCCGAGCAAAAACGCGACATGGCCAAGATGGGGAGTCACACGGCTCGATTTGCGTCCGTTCTCGCCCTCTACTCGGAGCGGACCTCCGATGCTCTGGCAAAGGAACGAGCCTTTCGATCGTTCAACTGGGCAACGTATGCGTGCGACTTCAACGGCGTGGTTGCAGTTGGGCCCGATGTGAACGAGGGCTACTGGTTCTCAGACGGATACGGCGATTACATTCGCCATTTTCTTGTCGGAATGGGAGCGCTTCCAGAGTGGGCGCCCGCCGGCGAGGATCATCTGCTTGCCTCGAGCTCCGTCGTGCAAGAGATCACGTACGACGCGTGCTCCATCACGTATCGCACGCACGACCCCAGCGGTTCGGACGTGTTGAGGCTACGCCATGAACCACTCGACATCACGAGCGTGGACTCCGGCGGAGAGGTGTCCGGAGTCCACTTCACAAAGGCCGCAGCACCGCGTGGAGGATTCGTTGTAAGGGTGCAGCGGAGTGCCTCCAACGTGGTTATTCGTTTAGGCGGCGGGGAGTGCACGTTGCCGTGATCAGGCGTGCTCGCGACAGCTCGTGCGGCCCGCCTATTCTTCGCCTTCCGCTTCGCCCTCGCCCTCGTCGCCACCAGACGAGCTCGGCGGCTCCTTCGTACTCGGAGGCTCCTTAGGAGGAGTTGTGCTCTTGCACGATGTGCCTGCAGCGACCGCCTTCTTGCACGCGTTCTTGTCCTTGTACGTCCCGCAGAACGTGGTCATGACTTCACTGCGCTTCTTGCACGCGCCCGCAACCCCGCCCGGTGCCTTCGTCGCGCACTTGGCAAATCGTTGATCGCATTCCTCGGCGGTCTTTGGCTTTTCCGGTTTCTTCCCGTCGCCCTTTCTCCCGCCGGCTTTTGGAGCAGCCTTCTGCTTTGACTCGCTCGCCTCGCCGGACTCCTCGTCGGATCCGCTGCTCGCCTCGGGTTCCTCTTCTGGCGGCGGCTTGCTCGCATCCAAAATGTGTTCGATACACTTTTTGTACATCGGAACGCACATCGGAGCCTTCTTCTTCTTCTTCGGCTTCTTCTTCCCGCCTTTGCCCACTTTCTTGGTGCCGTTGCTACCAGAGGCGCCCGATGCATGTCCCGATGCATGTGGCGAGGACGCGGCATTGCCCCTTGACGTGGATGGCGCTCCGCCCGACGGAGCGGCAGCCACCGTTGGACTTGCCAACACTCCAACAAGCCCCAACGTGAGCACCGAAACCAAAAGCCTTTTCATGATCCCCTCCGAATATGGAGCAGCGATCCACCCGCGTCGTTGCTCTCCTTAGGTGAACGGTCAACACCCCATCTTCCTTAGGGGGAGGTGCATGGATTTCATTCGCGCGGACATGAACGGACGAGCGGAAGGGCTCGCACCTCGTGCGCTCATGTGATGGGTGGTCAGCAGGTCAGCGCATGAAGTGGCACGTGTACCCGCCCGGGTTCTTCACCAGGTACTTCTGGTGATACTCTTCCGCGCGCGTAAACGGGCCGGCTTCCACGATCTCGGTGGCGACCTTTGATTTCCATTTTCCGCTCGCGTCGATGCGCTCTTTCACGGCTTCTGCAACCTTCCGCTGTTCCTGCGAAGTCACAAAGATAGCCGAGCGATACTGCGTTCCCACGTCGTTCCCTTGCCGATTCTTTGTGGTGGGATCATGCATCTTGAAAAACCAATCGGTCAGCAACGTTTCAAAACTGACCTTCTTGGGATCAAAAACGATCTTCACTGCTTCGGCGTGCCCGGTGCTGCCCGTCTTGACCGACGCGTAGCTCGGCGACGCCGTTACCCCGCCGGTGTACCCAACCTCGGTTTCGAGCACGCCCGGAATGGCCCGCAAGAGCTCTTCCATTCCCCAAAAGCAACCACCCGCCAAGATCGCCGTTTCCAATGTCGTTTCGCATCCCGCTTTCTCTCCACGCGCTTTCTCTCCGCCGGCTTTCTGTCCATGTTGCGGCACCGCACAGGCGTTGTTGGTAGAGGCCTTCTGCTCGCCATGCGCGACTAGGAAGCGCGACGCATATTCGCCATAACCTTCCGCCTCAAGTTGACTCGCGGGGATGAATCGCAACGACGCCGAGTTGATGCAGTACCGCATCCCTGTCGGAGCCGGACCATCCTCAAATACATGGCCGAGGTGCGAGTTGCCTTCGCGCGAACGCACCTCCGTTCGGGTCATCCCAAGCGTGCGATCCGTGTGCGACACAACACGCTCTTTGTCGACTGGCTGTACGAAACTCGGCCACCCCGTCCCCGACTCAAATTTATCGGTCGATAGAAAAAGTGGCTCACCGCTCGCGACGTCGACGTAAAGGCCGGCTTCGTGATGATCCCAATACGCATTTCGAAACGCCGGCTCAGTCGCATCGCGCTGCGTCACTTCATATTGAAGGGGGCTCAAGCGCTTGCGAAGTTCATCATCAGACGGCTTTGAGAACGTACGCGTCGACATCGACTCTTTCTCCTTCGTGGTCAAAGGTTCGCGATCCACACTTTCACGATCCCGGACAGACACCTTGGCAATGCTCTCCGGCCGACAAGCAAACATAACGAGCATCATGCTGACGAGAGCAAAAAGACGGCGAATGGGATTGTCATGCGGCATTATGCCCTCCTCGGCTCTTGGCCTACACACGTACTACGAGGCACCGGGCCTTTTGTTTCGCTCAAAAATTAGCCTCGACCATTCGCGTCGTTTGATGACCGGAGGCGGTGTAGGGCGATCAGCCCGGGAGATTCGGTCCGACCCTTGCTTTCTGACCTTGCTCTTGCAAACGGCTCCGATACTGGAACAATTCAATTATGCCGTTGACGGGCAGCCGTGACGAGGCGCGGAATCTCTCCGTGACCGTCGGTCGAATGCTACACAATGGAGCATTTCGCGCCGACGAATTGCTACAGGCCAGCGGCGGCATCGAAACGTGGATTGGGACCGCCATCTCGACGAATACGCGCGTCGTCATCAAGGCCGTCGGGTCTGGCAGAGTTCCTCGAAGCATTCAGCAACGCATCGTGCATGAAGCGGAAATTCTGCGCACGATTTCAAGTTCTCATCTTGTCCGTCTGCTCCATCTCGGGCGTGAAGGCTCTCTCTTTTATCTCGTCACCGAATATGCTGAAGGGTTATCGCTTGAGAAACGTCTTCGCGAGCGCCCACTTTCGATCCATGAATCACTCGCGGTTGCGCGGTGCTTGCTCGGGGGGCTCCGAGATGTTCACGCACATGGAGTTATTCACGGCGACGTCAAACCGTCCAACGCAATCGTCAATGCCGGCGCCCCCATAACACGCGCCACCCTCATCGATTTCGGCCTCGCCCATGACGCATTGCTCGATGGGGTACGGTTCGAGCGCACGGCAGGAACCGCTCGGTATATGTCGCCCGAACGCGCTGGTCTTCTTGGAAGCGATGTTGATGAACGATCAGACCTCTATTCGGTCGGCGTGGTCCTGTTCGAGTGCGTCACGGGACGTCCGCCATTTTGCGGCTCAACGATCGGCGAAGTACTACGCCATCACCTCACATCAGAGCCCCCGGATCTGCGCACCATC
>JAHFDX010000389.1 GCA_023248785.1 Myxococcales bacterium | reverse complement strand
GCTCGAGGAAGCCCTCAACACGTTCGATGTGGCGTGCAAGAACTTCGTGCCGCCGCAGTAGCGGACGAGCACCATAACTCCGGCGACTCGACTTCGAGCCTCATGAGTGTGAAGAATCATGTTCACACAACGGATACTGCCGTTCACACCCCCCCCAAATCGTCGGCCAAAGTGTCGGCTAGCGTTTGGCCGAAACATTGCTACGGTCCCCGCTTGGGGAATTCGGAGATCATTATGAAACACACGCTGTTCTATTTCGGAGTGCTTACGCTGGGTGCATGCGGAGGCAAGGCCGAAGACCCCGCGGACGCACAAGTTACCCAGCACGCCGATCCTGCACATCCGGCAGACGGGGGCACCGAAGGCGATACAAGCACCGCAGCAGATGCCGGCACTGTGGTCTTATCGACCGAGCAACGCTGCGCGGCCGTTGCCGATCGTGCACAGCGATGTGGTCAGGACCGAACTCACGCCGACGACCAATGCAAGAGCCGGGCGTTGTGCATTGCCGCTGCCATGCGCGATGAAGGACAGCCCGCCTACTACTCCTGCCTTGCAGCCCGCGATTGCACCGCGAGCGAGGACATCTGTGTGCAGCAGGCTGCTTTGACAGTTTCGCAGACGACTGAAGATCAAGCGTTCGCGGTAGCGTGCACCTCCGCGCGTGCACGGTGCGGCTCTCAGGTAAGCAAGAATATATGTGACAGCGCCACCGCGACGTTGATTCGCCCGGAGATCCTCAAGGCGCTTACCGCATGTTCGTCGTTCGACTGTTCAAAGGTCGATACGTGCATGGGTCAAGCCTTCAGTGCAGCGGCGCCGAGTTGCAAGAGCGGCGGCGGTGGCAGCGGTGGAAGTGGCGGTGGCTCAAGCGGCGGGTCCACGCCGCCCTCCGGGGTGGATGCTGGACCGAAGTAATACGTGCCCGCGCACGGGTTCGTTACCCACACTCTCACAACGGTGGTGGAAGTACCGCGCGCCCTTCCGTGTGCTCACGAATCCAAAAGTTGGCGAACCCACGCGCGAAGAGCCACTCGATGCGATCCCCTCTCCAAACGACGCGCTTTCCTTCGTAAACCAAGGGTACGCCCGCAAAAAAACGCAGCGCCGACATTTCCTTGATATGCAGCTGATCGGCTTTCACCCAGGAAAGATCACGCATCGATCGCATCCAGGCGAGCACACGCGGATGCCTCGTTGGATCGAGTTCGATGCCCAGAAGCTTGAGTGAAGTGATGTGCGGGTACACGGCGATGTCGGCGACGGATGGCGCCTCGCCGCATACGAACGGTCCAAGGAGATCGTTCTCAAAACGTGAAAGCAGCACCAAAAGATCGCTCTTGCCGGCCTCGTAGAGGCCTTTTGGCGGAGAATCGGTTCGCTGATGCGTTGGCCAAAACCAAAGCGAGATGTCGTGAAGGATCGCGTCCATCACCGAATCGGCAATGCGTTGCCACTCTCGCGCTCGAACGCGGAGCTCCGGCTCTTCCGGCAGAAGCGGTTTCGATCCATAGCGATCGTCGAGATACGCCACTATTTCGGCCGAGTTGCGAACGATCAGGTCGCCATCTGCGAGCACGGGCACTTCCACACGCGGGTTCTTGCGCGCAAGACTTTGCAATTCGTCATGGGCAAGGGCGTCTACGCTCGTGAAAGGGAGCTCCTTGCAACGGAGGGCGAGGCGGACTTTGCGTGCGAACGGGCTGAAGGGATTGTCGTAAAGAGTGATCACGAAGCGACGATAGGGGCAGCCAAGGGCCCGAACAAGGTCCGCATCCAATGCTACGCACGCGAGCCGTACTCCATTTGCGCGGCAATTCGCATTCGTGCGCGGATGACTACCGAGAGCTCGACGAGAGAGAGTCGTGATGCCACCCTCGCAAGGTGACCCCAAAAAGCGTTTTTCTTCTCACTATGCTCATCGCATGCGATCGCCCTTCCTCACCCGTCCATCACGCCCACCCCAACCATTCGACGTTCGCCGAAGGCACGATCGGGCGCGAACTGGATGACTTTCACGATGCAGCGGCTCATGCCGACGAGCCTCGTTACTTCGCGCACTTCGCAACCGCGGGTGTTTTCCTTGGAACGGATGCAACCGAGCGATGGGACGTAGCCTCTTTTCGCGCCTATGCGCACGCCCGTTTTTCTAAAGGACGCAGCTGGACGTTTCACGTGGATCGCAGAACCGTTACCGTCGCGCAAGATGGTATGCACGCGTGGTTCGAAGAGACCTTGCGCGGCGAGAAACTTGGCCCCGCGCGCGGTTCGGGAGTGTTCGTTCACGAAGATGGCAAGTGGCTCATCGCGCAATACAATTTATCACTCACGATTCCAAACGAGCGCTTCACCGAGGTGCGCACGTTGCTTGACCGACCGCGAAGGTGAATTCGTTCGCTGGCGTGGACAGCCTCAGCCGATGGGCCCATGATGAGCTATGCGCAATTTCAATTCTCCCTTCGTCCTCGCTGCCTCCTTGCTCGTGGGCTGCAGCAGCACGACCTCCACGAGTGATTCCGGACCTGATTCTCAGGTTGTTGTCCCCGACGCCGGGACGAACGCAGACACAGGCACGCCCCCGGACACGGGGACATCGACAGACACTGGAACTTCATCAGACACAGGCGCAACGTCCGAAGCCGGCGCGAACGTGAAGCTCACCGTGCAGAACTACCTCGTCTGGTGCACGGTCTCCGTTCAAGGGGGCGCCTCGAGCACTGCTGCTACACAAAGCGTGACCGTGCCCGCGGGCACCGTCGTCAATCTGACGGCAGACAAGGCGAACGACACGTTCGTTTGGGGTTACTGGGTGGGGACGGCAGGTGACAACACGCACGCACACGACACCAAAAAGGCCACAACGGTTACGGTGACGAAAGACACCGTCGTTCAAGCGTGCTGCCCGTTTGCAAACAGCCCGAACACGCCCTGCCCGCCGCCGACGCCATAACGCTCCTCGCTGAATCGCGCCTCAGCGATCGTGCGGAGCTCCGTAGGTTTCGGCATTTCCTGCGCAACGCTGGAGTCATGGTCCGCGCCATCGTGCGCACGGCGACCATGCGCAATTAAGACCGATTAAGCGACGCACGAAACGATCGCGAGCATTCTCACGCGCGGAAGTACTCCGTGCACAAACTCGTTCAAGCGCTCCCTGCCATACCGGTGCTGCTCTCAGGCAGTTGCGGTGGTCGATCCGTCTTCGAGGCACCCCCGGACGAAAGGCGGTTCGAGAACGGCCCCTCTCTCTCTGCGCCCATCTCGAACGAGTCCACGTCGCTCGATCCCGCAATCCACATTGGCGCGGCAGCCAGCGAAGGGTTCTGTACTGTGCACCAATCCGGCAAGGCACGTTGCTGGGGCCTCGTTAACGACGTCGGTCCGGGCGATGGCAGCGAAGTAAAAATTGGCACTGTCGTCCCGCCCACGACGGTCTTTGGAATTGAGGACGCGCGCGCTGTTGCCGCGTTTGTTGAGCAGGTGTGCATTCTCCATCAGTCGGGCCGCGTGTCGTGTTGGGGATGGAGCCACCACTCACAACTCGGCGAAACGGTGCCGAATTATGAGGGCAAAACGGCAGTGCCGCTCATGCTCCCGCATGTCGAGCACGTCGTGCAGCTTGCAAGTGGACACCATCATGTGTGTGCGGTGTTCGAGGGTGGGCGCGTAGGATGCTGGGGAGGTCCGTATTCAAAATCGCTCGGCGTTCCTGGTGTGCGCGAAACGAAGCTTGCTGTCGACCCGGGCTTAACGGGGGTGAGCGAAGTGTCGGCATCCATCGAATCTACGTGTGCGGTCGCAGCCGGTCGCGTCTACTGCTGGGGCGATGCAATCGTGGGCGACGGAACCGGCCAGAAGCACGACACACCGGCGCCCGCCCTTGTAGACGATGCGCTCCACGTTGCGGCGGGAAGTCAACACACGTGTGCCTTGCACGAAGATGGCCATGTGTCGTGCTGGGGATCCTGGAAAGGGACGACGCGCGAATCCACGTATTCGCCAACCCGCGTCGACGGACTCGACCACGCGCGGCAGATTGCAACAGGCTACGCTGCAACCTGTGCACTACGGGATTCGGGCACCATCGCATGCTGGGCCTGGCATGGCGCACCAAGCGGGGGCTCGGTGGATGTCGCAACGATCCACGACGCCGTTGAGATCGCAGTGAGTGAAGAAAGCGCGTGCGCAGTGCGTCGCTCGGGTCGCGTGGCGTGTTGGACGAAGGACGGTGATGTGCACGAGGTGCAATGGCTTCCGTGACGGGTCGAATCGAACGTGGTCGGCGGCGAATGCCATGGCCTCCACCTTCGCCTGCATCGGTGCGAACGCGTCAACGGCCGTAGTGCCCGACACAAAGATAGAGGTGTGCAGCTTGATCTCTTGTGTGTTGGCAGATCCCGGGGGCGCAATCGCGCGCGCGCGGTCGAACGCCTTGGCTTCACCACACCGTTTCCTGGTCAATCCTAAGTCGCATCACGGCGAAAACGCGTCGTGTGCGAAGCTCGATGCGCAAGTCCGTGCCGCCTGAGGCGTCACCGGCCTTGCACTCGCGTACGTTCGTCACGCGCTTCCTAGGTCCGTAGCGCTCGAGGGCGCACGGCGACTCGTTCACGCT
>JAHFDX010000388.1 GCA_023248785.1 Myxococcales bacterium | reverse complement strand
CCCGACCCGTGTGGGTGCCACGACAGTCGGTCGCAAGTTCTCCAAGTCGGGCCGATCCAGAAGCCCTCCCGCAAGTCGACCGAGTGCGGCGACAAGTTCGTCGCCTAGCGGACCGTACACCATCGCGCTCGGACCGAGTCGCCCCAACGCCGCAAGCGTTTTCGCACGGGCAACGCTCAACCCCCGTGCGATCTCAACGGCAGGTCCCATAGCACGCGCAAACGACCGTGTACCGCTCAACGCAAGCACCGTCGCAAGCGCCGCGGGTGCTGCGGGAACGGTAACACGGGCTACAGGCTGCGTTTCATCTGGCCGGAGCGCGCCTCGTGGACGCGCGCGGCCAACACCTGGATGTCGCACGCGCCCGTCGACAGCATGAAGTCCCATCGCAGGACCGCCAAGTAGCAGCTGTACGGGCCCAAGGAGAACCGATGCATCAAGCGCGGCGGCAGCAAAAACGGCCGACACAGCAGCATCGACCGCATTGCCCGACGAAAGGACCTCAAGAGCCACTCGCTCCACTTCGGGACTAGATGCCACCGCAGCGCGTTGACGATCAGCAAATGTCATGTCGAACCAAAATGTAACATATTTAGTTACTGTTCATCGTCAATCACTGTGAGACCGTTGCGAGGGCGTATCAAACGCCCTTCCTTGCCAGACTCTTCTAACCGACTCTCGAAGACACTGAGCCAACGCTTCCGATCCGTAGCCGGCTTTGCCGTATCTAAGATGATAAAGACCTCTCGTCGCTGTGAGAGCTTCTTCACGAGCTCGCTCAATGCGTGCTCCGAAAGCCCGTGAGCCTGCCCTAACCCGCGAACACGCAGGTAGACGAACGCCCCAGACGGCACCTTTTCTTGCGTGGGGTCAACACTCACAACAACGCGACGACTCTTCGCAAACGCGGCGGCTTCCTCCACTTCCCACAACCCACTTGGCTCCCAGACAACATGGGTGGCATCACGAGGGAACGCCTCAAAAATCGAGATAAGCGCACGTTGCGTGCTGGCCGAAGGTCGTACATCGGGCGGAGTGCGAATCACGATGCACCGCGCCTGAAGCGCATCTGCGGCCGCCTGCACCAGAGCAACATCGTGCTCGCGCTTACTCGCGTCGAGTGATGAAAGCGAGGGCGGGGCTACCACCGCAAATTGGAACGAAGCAGGTACGTTCTTACGCCAACGCCGCAGCGCTTTGACTGCCGGGGAGCCTTTTCCACCCTTGAGCTCAACCTCAGCGAGGTCGAATCGACGCGCGTATCCTTCGATCGTGCCGCGAACGACAGGGGCGCCAATGTAATAACGGGTGACCATTGCGAGGAGGGCGGGAGCTTTACACGGCCTTGGCACACGCGGCCAGTTCTTACATTCAAGCTCGTAAACCAGGGTCGTGGCCGGCAGTTCCAGGGGTCAGCCGCACGCTACAACCCCGTCAGGTCTGGCCAATGCAGGACGTGCCCCATAGCTCTCTTGACCTCCACGTGGCGATGCGCGGCCAGTTTCCCAACGCGCGATACGAGGCACGACCGTGGTATCGTTCGAACTGCATCAAGATTTGCGACGCACGGCCGAGAAAGGCCTTCGCGTTTGCCAAGCAACACCTCCTGCGGGATCGCGCGAATCGTCGACGTGACTTCGACCACAAACACACGTGCCAGGTACGATAAGGACGGAGTGCGGCCCAACAAAAGCACCGGCCGACGCCCCACCGGATTGGGCAACGAGATCCACCAGATTTCGAACTGAAGCGGACCGCTTGGTGCTTGCGCTTTACTCACGCCGCGCGCGCTTTACTCACGCTGCGGGCGCCACGCACCTTTTTCGCACGGACGGAACTTGAGGAACGCGAAGGAGTAGCAAGGCGATTGTTTTGGTCCCATCCTGTCACGTCAACTTCCATACACCCGTCGGGCAGCGGAGCGGCGCAATAGGCCAACTCGGTATTTTGGTCCAACGCGAGATCGATCGCGCGTCGAATGGCACGTCGCACAAACTCCGCTCTCATGCGTTTTTTGGTCGGAGCGACATGCTGGAGATCGCGCGCCAATCGCTCGTCGAGTTCGATGAGGATTTGCTTCATATGGAAGTCAATATACTCGGTGGACACGGGTTGTCCAATGACCCCGACCTCGACCCTCACACTTGCAAAATATGCGGGTGCCGTGCCGAAAGCTCCTCGTACACCAGATTCGACAACCGTTCCTGCATCGAGTTCGCACGCAACCGCTGCTGCAAGTGATCAAAGTCGACCCTGTCGAGCTCTTGATCCTGGTTGAAGCACGAAAACACCACGTACTCCTTCCCATCCGGATCGCGGTGCTTCTGCAAACACTGCGCGCAGACCTCTTTCATCATGCACTGCATGGGTGAGTTGATCGACCCAATCGCCAGATGCTTCGGGTTGAGCATCGGCGCGAGCGCCCCATGACGAGCCTCGCGAACAGCGTTCATCATGCGGTCGGACCCGATCGCGATAATGCGCTGCGCATCCCGGTAATCAAACGCGCGCGCGCCAAGATCCCCAAGGCCCCAGGCGATCATGGCTTGCACGATGTTGCCTCGGAAATGCACGTCCTCGGGTCGGTCGGGATTGATGGCGGCCCCGGAATCCGTGCACCAAATCACTTGGTCTGCGTGCGCTTCGATCTCCGCCTTTTTGAAGAGGTCTTCACCCTTTTTGTAACCCGCAAAATATACAACCTTACTGCCAAGCGCCTTGAATGCGCGTGCAATCGAAAAGAGGACGGCGTTACCTAGCCCGCCACCGCACAGCACGACGTTTTCTCTCGGTGCGATCTCGGTCGGCGTGCCGGTAGGACCCATCAACACGCATGGCTCGCCCTTTCGCAACGCGGCGCAAAGTCGTGAACTCGCCCCCATCTCGAGAACAATCGTGCCAAGAAGCCCCTTCTCTGGACAGGTCCACGCGCCCGTCAGCGCCAGACCTTCGACCGCGAGTCGATACCCCTCAACCACAGGCGCAAGTGATTCGAAATTCTGCAATCTATAAAACTGACCCGGCTGAAACTTGCGTGCAGCGAGCGGCGCGCGCACCACGATCTCGACGATCGTTGGGGTCAGTCGATTTACGGCTTCCACACGCGCGAGAAAGAGATCATCGAGCCCAAGAAACCACGTCTTCAGTGCCTCCGTCGATTGCGCGTTGGCGGGCGGCGAGTCTGGGAACAGCGCGTCCACGTACGTGTATCCGTCCTTTGCACTCGCCATCGCGCGCACAACGCTTCCCGCGTAAACGGGGTGGTTGTCGCCGTAGAACGACACCGTATGGCCGTCCTTATTGTAACTCGTAAAGAACCCTTTCTTGTCCTCGGCCTTTTCGAGAACGATCGATCCATCCGCTGCCCTCGTCGCGCGATACGCTTGAAAGAACTGGCCTTTCGCATCGAGCTCGAACGTCCCTTGGTACTCCCGCTCATAGGTAACGTTTGGGCTCGTTCCCGCGGCCACGCAAAGCGTTTTGGCGGGCAGGTCCACGGTTGTTCCATCTTTTCGTGCAAATCGAACTCCACGCACATGCTTGCGCTCGTCGAGAAGCGCTTCCTTGGGCGAAAGATGCTCAATGTAGCGAACACCCTCTTCAAGGCTCTTGATCACTTCCTCATGATTCAAGCGATACGCGGGCGAATCCTGCAAGGCCTTGCGATAAACGATTGAAACTCCACCCCACGAATCGAGAAGCTCTTGCACCCGCGGCACACGGCCCTCGGCTTCCGCTTTGGCCTTTTCTGCTTTCAACTCGGTTGCATGCTTCAAGTGCTCTTGCAGCGTGCTCCACTCTTCCTCGTCGAACATTGCAGAAAGAGCCCCATCACCCTTGAGCGTGCTGAGCCAATGGTACCGCTGCAGTTCCTTTTCAATTTGAACGAGGTAGTACGCAAGCAGTTCCGTCGCCGTATCAATGGCGGTGAGTCCGCCTCCGATCACAATCGCAGGAAGACTCACCTGCAAGTTCGCAAGCGAGCTCTTCTTGTAGGCACCGCTGAGTTGCAACGCCATCAAGAAGTCCGACGCCTTGCGAATCCCGCGCGCAAGGTTGTTCTTCATGTCGATAATCGTGGGCTTGCCTGCGCCCGCCGCAATCGCGACGTGATCGAATCCGAGAGCCCACGCATCTTCGAGCGTGATCGTCCCCCCAAAGCGAACGCCGCCGTACATGCGTAAATGCGGGTGCCGAGCAAGCGTGAGGTAGAGCAAGCTGAGAAAATTTTTGTCCCAGCGAACGGTAATTCCGTATTCGCTCACACCACCGAAGCCGAGCAAAATACGTTCATCGAGCTCCGTGTAAAGCGCTTCAAAGTCACGTACAGGTGTTGGCGGGGCTGAGAGAGAGCCTGTCAGGTCATCTGGAAGCGGCTCGATCTTGAGAGCATCGATGGCCACCACGCCGAACCCTTCGCTCGCAAGGTGATGAGCGAGCGTGTAGCCAGCCGGGCCCATACCCACGACCAAAATGTTCTTCTTACGGTACGGTTTTACGTAGGGGCGACGGACGTTAAGTGGATTCCAACGCGTCAATAGCCCATAAATTTCCAGCCCCCACGGCAGCTCCAGCGTTTCGCTAAGAACCCGCGTTTCAATCTGCGGGATGTTCACGGGC
>JAHFDX010000387.1 GCA_023248785.1 Myxococcales bacterium | reverse complement strand
ATATTGGCAAACGTGGGCGAGATCGTCGAGGTGACGTTTCACGAGTATCCGGACGCGCAAAAAGCAGTGCTTCTGCTGTTCTTCGAGGCGACGCGGCGGGCGAATTCACCAGAACCGCACGCGATCGATGTCGCTGCCATTCGTTGGGCAAGTGCGGATGAACTCGACCCTGCGCAGTTTCCGCCCGCCGATGTTGGAGTGGTTGCGAGGGTGCGTGAGCGACTTAAGCAGATGATGAAGTCAACCCGTGTCACGGATTATCGACACACGTGAGCGGAGCGGTCTTCGACCCCTGGGAACACCGTTTCCGCGTCACGCGCACTTCGAAGCTGCCCCCTCGATAGGCGGACTGTGGCATCACGTAGAGAACAAGATTCTGAAGAGTCGTATCTCGAAGTAGGGCCGAATAACTTTGCACTTTGGCATCATCGTCAACCGTCACCGTGGCAAACGGATCGACCGCGGGATCTTTCACCGGTGATGGTTTCGTCCCAAGATTAAGCGTGATCACCGGGTGTAAGGTAGGATCGCCCGCGGTACCATCGTCGTTGTGTGAGCAGATCACGAAGTCAGCACCTAGCGAACCAGCTTCCCCATACCGTGTGATCTCGAGCAAGTAGTCGCCGCGAACAATCGCCTTCGAATCTATCCGCTCCACTTCCGGTTTCCGAAACGCCTTGCTGCTCGTGCCAGGGGATCCATCAAAAGTGAGAAACAGCGCCCGTCGGGTGCTACCCGGGGAAAGCGTTAGCCTGGACGTTGCGGTTGCACTTCCAGGGGTCGCGACCAACGGTGCGATGATCGCAAACAGGCCAGACGACATGTCGCGAATCGTGCGCTCGTACTCGGTCCATTGATTGGTCGCGCGCGCTTTTTTCGCCACGGCGACCATCTTCCTTCCGTAATCCTGGGCCATCATGCTGCCGCAGAACTTGCTAGGTGCGAGTGCGAACGCGGACGTTGAACTCAGTAGGACTGGCAACATACCAACCGAAAACCAGCGAATGTTCATTTGAAGCCCTCGCATGTGTTGGACGGCCAGCGGCAGAAATCGTTTATCTGCACCCGCGTCGAAAGGTACCAAGGTAGGGAACGATACACGCTGTCCTTTCATCCCGGGAGCAGCAATTGCCAGGGGCTCCAGCGAGTTAGAGCCCCATCGAGGCAACGACCCGATCTGCCGTCCATGGCGCGAGCAAGATTCCGTTTCGGTGGTGGCCCGTCGCCAGGAAGAGCCCTGGTGTTTCGGAGGCACCTACGAGCGGCATTGCGCACTCCACGTATGGTCGAAAATTGCTCCACGTTGCACTCAGCTCAGCGGAGGAAAGTGAAGGCATGGCATCAATCGCCCCGGCGAGAATGCCGGCAACACCACCCGCCGTGACTTCCTTTCGATACCCTGCAAACTCGAGTGTCGAACCAAGGACCACGCGACCATCGCCGCGCGGTACAACGTAGATCGACTTGTGAAATACGATGGTCCGCGCGCGCGGTGCGCGTTCGTCGAGGAGAACCATTTGCCCGCGCGCAGGAATCACTCGCGGAACCCCGGATGGCCATCCGGGAACAAGCGACGACCAACTTCCCGCGGCCAACACGACCGCGTCCGAAGAAATTCGTTCTGCGTTCGCTTCGACGCCCACGCACCGGCCAGATTCGATCGAAAGGCGTTCGACCGTCGTCCCGCTTCGGATCTCTACGTCGGCTTTCACACATGCCGTCATGAGCGCGCGAAGCAAACGGGGTGGATCGACTTGACCGTCGTCTGGGAAATACGTCGCCCGTTTTATCTCGGGCGACAACGCGGGTTCGATCTCTCGCGCACGCGCACCCGAAAGGACTTCTACGCGGAGGCCCGCCTTCGTTTGCCACTCCACCGTCATGTCATCTTGAGCAGACGCGTCATCCCCAACACGCAAAACGCCGCACACGCGATAACCCACATCAATGGCCGTCCGGGAAACGAGATTCGTAACCCATTCTGCATACTTTGCACGCGAGGCGAGAAGCGCGTCGGCCAACGGTCCGGGGCCGCGCGATTCACATTGCCCCCCTAAAATTCCCGCGGCCGCACTCGATGCTTCCGCACCCGGAACTGCACGTTCGAGAAGAAGCGTGCGCACGCCACGTTCACGCAGCGCAAGCGCGGCTGCGCACCCCATGACGCCCCCCCCCACGATCAAAACGCGCATGCGCGCTTCTTACTTCACGGGGCGCATGAGGCGAAGCGCTGAAACCGCATTGAAGCCCGCAAACGCGAGAAACATCGCGGCAAGCACCAACGAACCGATCGCGTGTGTGGGCTCGCTTCCCGCAACCAGCAACCACGCATTTGCGGGAAGCGGGTGTGAACGAGCGCGTTCGATAGCAACGGCAAGGCCACGATGACGAAGGCCCGCCTGGTCGAATCGAATAAGGCGTCCTTTTACGTCCTTTGGCGGAACCCAACGGCCGTTCTCTTCGCCATCGCTCAGGTGGAGCTCAACCCAAACGTCGTCCCGACCGGCTATTGGCAATACGCGAAAGGTACCACTTTGAATCGGTCGCGAAAAACGGATCCCCCCCGCTGCCCCAAGGCGCACGGGGCTATGAACTTCCATATTGTTGGCAACATTGAGCTCATCCGTAGTCGCGGCGTACAAATCCTTTGCCATCACCGTGTTGCTTCCGCGAAAGGCATAAACCACGTCGTTTCGCAGCATCCACACCATCGCGAGCGAAACCACGCAGGTCAGTACCATCAACGCAAAGGCCGCATATTTTGCACGCCTAGGTGGCGCTGGAAGCTCCAAAAGCTCCGCATCGACCTCTTCCTCGACCGCGCCATCTGGCGGGGTGGCAGCTGGAGCTTGGCTGGTGGCTTCCCGCGACACTCGATTTCTCCCACTTCGTTGGACAATCGTGTGCGGCCAAAGTTCCCGCGCACAGTCTCATTGCCCACCTCAATAATCGTACAGTACCCTTGAAACGATGGCCGCACCGAAAGCACCTATCTGTCAAAGCTGCGGTTTCAAAAAGAACCCGCCCGGGAGCCAGCGCTGCGCGTCTTGTGGCGCGAAAATCGAGGAACTCGCCCGTCCGTCCATGCGGCCTGACGATCCCGAAAGCCGCTACCAGCAAGACGGCTTCAACGTGCTCTGGTTTGCGATCGCGTTTGGCGTGCAGTTCGTCCTCAGCGCCGCCATCGTCTTTGGCCTGCCGCTCATCATCTCGAGGCTCGACTTCGAAGGTGGCAACGGCATGCTCGTGTGCATTCCGGTTTGGTTCGTGGGAGGGTTGCTCGTCGGCATGGTTTCGCCGGGACGCACATTCGTTGAGCCGGTGATCGCTTCGCTTCTTGTCGCCATACCCGCAACCACTTTGCTCATTCAAACGCAGACGGTTCATACGCTGCCAACGTTTCTCTACATCATCCTTGCGGGCATCGGCGTGCTCTTCACGCTGATCGGCGCCTACCTCGGCGAGCGCATTCAGCTCGGGCCGCCGCCAAAAACGGCTGACTGATCCTGCGTGGGGCTCAAGCCCGCTTGGTCACGGCGTCACGGCGTCACGGCTTCGAAGAATCCTCCGTGGAGTGAAACACGAAATCGCAGTGAGATCCGCCCGTCGCCAAGGTGGATTTGCGCGAGAGCAGAATGGGCCTGCGCTTTCCGTCAAAAAACGAACCATCGACTTCGCAAAAAAGCGGAACGAGGTGGCTCGCATTCACCTGCGAGAGCAGATCTACGAACCTGCATCGCGAGACATTGAAGGTGAATGTTTTTTCGTCCCTCAACTCGCTTTCACCTTCCGCGTTGAAGAATTCGCTCACGAGTTGTGCTGCCTTGGCGCCGAGCTCGCCTACGCCCAATCGCGGCACAACACCCTCGAGGAAGATCACTCCGCCGAACTGCACAAGCTCACGCGACAGCGCAAGCGCATCAGAACCCGGCATGCGGCGCTGGAGAGCGCGATCCAAGAGCACCAGATCCCCTACCTGTCTTCGTGAGAGCACATCGCGTTCGTCGACGGGCTTGCCTAGTGCACCAAAAGGCTCCCTGTGGAGCTTCTGCATCGCGACGTCGCCGAGAACGGCCAACATTCCGAAAAATCCACGCGACCGACGCAACACGGACAGCGCATGCATCGCCGTTGCACGCTCGCTTCGGGCGAGCGATTGCTTCGCCAGTTTCACAAGAAGAGAGTGCCGGCAGATACGAAACGGTGCAACAAGAACCGCGCACGCAAAACATGCCCAGTAAGGGCCACGTTTTAAGTGTCTTTTTGGTCGCGGACGCGAGCGGCTTTGCCTTCGAGGGTACGCAAGTAGAAGAGACGCGCCCTTCGGACCACACCGCGTGACACGACTTCGAGCTTGTCAATGCGCGGCGAGTGCGTGAGAAAAATGCGTTCCACCCCGACGTTGAAACTCACTTTTCGCACCGTGAACGTGCTGCGAGCTCCCGCGCGGTGGCGCTTGACGACGACACCTTGGAAGACCTGGATACGGTCCTTGTCTCCGTCGACAATTTTGTAGTGAACTCGCACAGTGTCGCCGACCCGGAAATCCGGCAGCGTGCGGACCTGAGCAGCCTCAATTTCGGCAATTTTCGGATTCGTGTTCATTAGCGACCGCCTCGCAATTCATGCG
>JAHFDX010000386.1:3961-4636 GCA_023248785.1 Myxococcales bacterium | reverse complement strand
CCAAGGTACGGCCCGGTTCACCTGCGCGAGCCAGTCGGCCCGCTTGGCGTTTCCAAGCCAACGCAGGGCAAGATCGGGCCACGTGTCTCCCTCGTGCGCGCGTAGATACACGGGGGCGGGAATCTCGAGGGGCATCCCGGGCACAATCGAGAAACCTCCTTGACTATCGAGGTGATTGGCATCCACCAAAATGGCTTCCCGAGCCTCGTTGCCGTACACACGTTTGGCAATTTGAGCCAGTGATTCGCCTGGCTTTACGACGTGCGGGAAGGCGTGTGCAGCTTTCGGGCACAGCCACAGAAGAAGTAGCGCAAGGATTCGTGGCATGGATCTCTCCTTGAAGATCATTTTCGGATGCCCATATCAACGTGCAAAAATGTACTTTCTCCGTTACGAATTTCCACCTCGCGAGTTTCCGTGCTGGCTTCGGGATGACGAAACTGTACGGAGTGGCGTCCCGTGGGAAGGGTGATACCGCGTCCGATGGGAGTCACGTCGCGCCGTTCGCCGTCGATCCACACTTCGGCCCACGGGCGGGCTACGACGCGCAGTTCACCTTGCTGTGACGATGCGAGCAAGGAGGTCTTTGCCTTGTCGGGCCCTGCCGCGTGGTCGAAAATAACAACGCCCACTGTCAGCACCAATCCCATCAGTGCGAGAACGATGGATGCACGG
>JAHFDX010000386.1:0-3946 GCA_023248785.1 Myxococcales bacterium | reverse complement strand
CTCGTGATCCATGCTCTTGAGCTTCGACCCGAGGTTGCAAGGAACACCTCGAGGTCAATGGCGAGCTCCCTTGCGTTTGCGTATCTGTCTCGCGGTGCTCGAGCAAGACAACGCATGATGATGGCCGCGAGATCGTCTGGCACTCTTGGAACAAGGGTCGAAATGGGCGCGATAGCGAGAGGTTTCGATGAAGCGGACGGCAAGCTCTTTGGGTTCGGCGAGCGTCCAACCAAGCACTCGTAAAGAACGGCACCGAGCGAGTAAAGATCGCTCCGCGGATCGATCCCCATGCCGAGCATCTGTTCGGGCGACATGTATGCTGGCGTCCCGAAGCCGCCGGGCCCCGCCACGGGAGAAAGTTCAAGTACGTGCACGGAGGAAATGCCCGCGGCGTGTGCAATGCCAAGGTCGATGACCTTAACGAGCTCGCCGGCCAAGAGCACGTTGGATGGTTTAATGTCCCGGTGCACGATTCCGCGCGCGTGCATGTGTGCGAGCGCACATGCGACATCAAGAGCTATCGCTGCAGTTTCCTCGGGAAGGAGTCGGCCCTTGGCAAGAACGCGGCGAAGGGATGGCCCTTCGATCCGCTCGAGGATCAGGTAGAGCCTTCGGTCGGTCTTTTCGTACCTGTGGATGGTACAAATGTGGGGGCTGCAGAGCGCACCCAAGATTCTCGCTTCGCGCTCGAGGTTATGTGCGAACGGCGAATCGGGGAGCAACGTCGATTTCAGCGCTTTCAACACGATGTGGCGGCCTAAGGTCTCGTCGTATGCGCGGTAGATCGCAACGACGGTGCCCGTGGCAATTTCCGACACCTCGGAAAATCCCGCGAAATGAGGCAGCGGTCGTGAAGCTGTTTCGTCAGCCATCGAGAAGCGAGACGCCCGTCATGGCGGCTGGTTTTGGCAAACCGAGCAACCGAAGCATGGTTGGAGCCACATCGCAAATTCGACCCTTGTCGCGGAGGTTTTGCGTGCGCCTTTGATCATCGACGAGGATGAGTGGGACCGGGTTGGTTGTGTGCGAGGTGTGAGGGTTTCCGGTGACCGGGTCCTTCATGAGTTCGCAGTTGCCGTGATCTGCGGTGACGAGCACCGCACCTTGCTGTTTGCGTGCCGCCTCGACAATGCGTCCGACCCCTCGGTCGACCGCCTCCACGGCAACGATCGCCGCCTCGAGAACGCCTGTATGCCCCACCATGTCGGGATTGGCGAAGTTGACTAGGATAAAGTCGTAGGTGTTCGACTCAATGGCCAAGACAACGGCATCCGAAACGGCGTCGGCAGACATCTCAGGTTTGAGATCGTATGTCGGAACGTCTTTAGCTGATGGCAACATCGAACGGTCTTCACCGTCGAACGGTTCCTCGCGCCCTCCGTTGAAAAAATAGGTTACGTGTGCGTACTTTTCGGTTTCTGCACATCGAAATTGGCGAAGGTGCGCGCGCGCAAGGACCTCGGGAAAAATGTCTGCGAAGGATTCCCTTGGAAACGCAATCGGCAGCCCGAGGGACGCGTCGTAGGTCGTCATGCAGGCGTATCGCAAGAGAGGCTTGCCGGCCGATCTTGGGAATGCATCGAACGTGTCGCCAGCGAGCGCGCGGCTCAGCTCCCGTGCCCTGTCGGGCCTGAAGTTGAAGTGAAGCCCCGCGTCCTTTTTTGTGTCGATCCCATGGTAGTCGCCGACCACGAAAGGGAGAACAAACTCATCGGTTTTTCCTAATTTGTAACTATTAATGATACCTTCTTCGGCGCTTGCCACGCGCTCGCCTTCCCCGTGAACAATCGCGCGATACGCGTTTTGCACGCGCTCCCAACGGTTGTCGCGGTCCATTGCCCAATACCTGCCCGATACTGTGCCAATGATGCCCTTGTTCCTTAGGTGCGTTTCAAGTTCGCGCACGTACGTTGGAGCAGTAAGGGGTTGCACGTCGCGTCCGTCGAGGAACGCGTGAACAACCACGGGTATCGAGCGCGACGCCGCCATGTCGATCAGAGCTGCCGCGTGCGTGAGCAAGCTGTGTACTCCGCCGTCGGAAACAAGGCCAAAGAGATGAAATTTGCCGCCCGACTGGTTTAGGTAACCAAGAAGATTACGAATAACGTCGTTGTCCGCGAGCGTTCCGTCGTAGATGGCGTTGTCGATTCGCGAGATGTCCATCATCGCAATGCGGCCTGCGCCAAAATTTAGATGGCCTACTTCGCTGTTGCCCATTTGTCCGGGCGGAAGGCCGACATCGGGACCACTCGTTCCGATTAACGTGTGTGGATAGATCGCGAAGAGCGAGTCAACGACGGGCGTTTTCGCGAGACGGATTGCGTTGTCGCTCCGCTCGGGGCGTTCGCCCCAGCCATCGAGGATCAGAAGGACAAGCGGACGGGGGCGGGCAATCGTCATCAGAGCGATGAGGATACCATTGTGGAGGGCTCGCGGGCGCAACCAGGCACACCCCACGGAGATCGTGGTAGAACCAGCGGATGCCTTGGAAAGCCGCGGACCTTCGAGGCCAACGCGTGTACGTACGGTGCGATGCGGCCGGGCAAGCGATCGTGCGCGAGGGACGGGTGGACGTCGTCTATCACCTTGGCGATACGAAGGTGTATCGCGCGTACCCCGCAAATGTGCAGGTCGATCCGTCCGCCGAGGTGATGGCAGATGCGCCGAAGAATTCGGCACCAGCGACCGCGCGTGTTTCGGAATCACAGACGCCGCACGAAGCTTCGACCGGCGATGGGCACTGGATTGCCTACACGGACGGTGCGTGCACGGGAAATCCGGGACCTGCGGGTGCAGGGTTCGTTATTCTTGGACCTGAATCGTGCCACATGGAAGGTTACGAATACCTCGGCGAGCAGACGAACAACATCGGCGAGCTTGTGGCGATCGAGTGTGCCCTCGAAGCCATTCCAAAAGCGGCAAAGCAAGTCACCGTCTACACCGACAGCCAATACGCGATTGGTGTTCTATCAAAAGGCTGGAAAGCAAAGGCAAACGTGGATCTCATTGCGCGCATTCGCAAGCTCGTTTTGGCGCGCCCGAATCTCGAATGGTATTATGTTCGAGGTCATAAAGGCATCCCGCTCAACGAGCGCGCCGATGAACTCGCGCGGCGTGCCATCGCAGAGCGCGCATCCCAGAAGGTAACGAAAATGGACGCCGTACCGAGTAGCTAACACTCACCCGGTAACGCCACACCGAGCGAGCTGTGGCAGGTGATCCAAATGGGCATCGGGATGAATCATATTTTGCATGCACATGCGAGCTCTACAGCTCCAAGTGCGAGTCTTCCCCGGTCGCAAAGACACGGTCGATCGAATAGGTCTCACCGTCGACTTTGAGGGTTCCGCCCAAGAGGCCGTAATACTGATTGAAGTCGGCGTGGAAGACAGCGCGAGCCATCTTGTCTCTGCGATGCGATTGGGGAGCAAACTTGAGGTCCAGTTCAATCCCATCGCCGTGACCAAAAACAGTCCAGTCACCCGTGTCCTTGCTTCGGTTGGTGTACGCGTAGTTCATTTCTGCATGCCGGAACTTTCGCAATCGGTTGTGCATCCAGAGCAAGTACTTGCCTGATTTTACGCGCGGTCGAGCTTTGTCGCGGTCGAGCACAATTTGGATTCCGAACGGTTCGATTTTGCCACCTCGAACTCGCCGCGCCTTGCCCACGGCACAAAGCCAGTTCCAGTTTTGAAGCCCTCGGTTGTGCCCGAGCGAGTGATCGTAACCACCAAGAGTACCTTTAGGAAGGTCGACCACTTGATCTTTCAGCGTGAGCGTTGCGTGCTCAAGTACGAGATTGCCATATCGCTGGTACGTGCCGCGGCCCGGCTGAAACGTGGTCACTTGAA
This sequence comes from Myxococcales bacterium, assembly GCA_023248785.1. Taxonomy (GTDB): domain Bacteria; phylum Myxococcota_A; class Polyangia; order Polyangiales; family Polyangiaceae; genus JAHFDX01. Next base: position 95 of record JAHFDX010000386.1, on the reverse strand, counting down.
CGAAGGGCGGGCCGATCGCAGCCTTGGCTGTGCCGGCGATGTGAAGGTGTTCTGTGTGCACCGAAAATTGAAACAGCCCAGATGACGGATCGCGC
>JAHFDX010000385.1 GCA_023248785.1 Myxococcales bacterium | reverse complement strand
GCGCGACAATGAGTAACGGCTATGGCGCGCCGCAGGCCAGCCACTCTCCGAGCTGTTTGCGTTCGCCATCCGTTGGTCCGCCGCTGGGTGGCATCGTGGTGTTGACTTGCGTCGGACCGCCCGCTGCTTGCGCGTCGATCTCGCTGGCATGCGTGTGAATACTGTCGATCAGATCAAAGTCGTACCCCGCGGGTGCTCCCCCGCGCGCAGATCCAGCGAGCTTCGAGGAATGGCAGGTGACGCAGTACTTTGTCATGAACGGTTGACCGAAACTCGCGTTGGTGAGGGTCGAGCCCGAAGGGCACGTTGAACCCGAGGTGGGCGTTGCCTTCGAGGAGCACGCCAAAACGCTCAAGAACCCAAGCGAGCTCGCGAACACGAATCCCCATCGTGCAAGTACGTTCATGGGGCAGAGTTAATGCTCGTCCATCTGTGCGTGGCAAGCGGATTCTTCGTCCTCGAGCGAGGGGTCGGAGGAGATACCCAGCCACCGAAAATTTTCTCGAGTTCCATCGCGACCGCGATCGTCAAGTGATCGTTTCCGTGATCGGAGATCACCTGACAGCCGAGCGGCAAGCCTTCCGCGTTGAGACCAAGGGGCACCGCTGTCGACGGGAACTCGGGCACGTTCATGATGCCTTGATGCGCAAATGGGAAATGCAATCGCAACGCATCGAAGACGGCCGCATTGTGCTTTGGCGCCGGTGTCGAATAGGTCGGGTACAGCATGATACCTCGAGGTCCCATGCGCGCGCGCAAGTTCGGCGCGATGCCCATTGAGATCGCGCCACAGGGACAGGGTGTGAGTTTACTGCCAGTCGGCGTAGACGGTACCTTCGGCCTCGCGGAGCGTAACGGTCTCGTTCGGGTTGATGCGCCCGTAGAGGCCGTATTCGACCTCGTGGTACGCACCGCTCAAATCAGGACTGGTAGCCCCGGAAGTTGCGCCTCGATACGACTCAGCGTCGACCTTGATATCCAACGGCGGGTGGCCGACGAGAGCTACGTACCTCGCGGGTGACAGAAAGCTGTTGACCCGCATTGTCGACGGCGGCAAGTACACGCTGTCGAACGAGCTCAAGTCGTATGGACCCCACGTGCCCTCCACGCTGAACGTTAGGCGCGTTGGAGGCTCTGGCGACGGCGACTTGTATAGGCCGAGCAATAACCTGCCGTTGAACGGCGCGCGGTCCGACGAGAAATGTACGCTCTCCCCTGGTTGGGTAACGTTGATGACCATCTCAACGTTTTTTGAAACAGTCCATGCAGAGCAGCCGGTCGCTGCCGTACAGTCCCGCGAGCGGTTTGCCATTACGAAACTACCAAGTTTCGCGGTCGCCGATCCCCTCGCTAAAAATCCGAAAAGCTGGTCAGCCGATAAAGGTGCTCCCGGAGCATCGAGGGCAAAGAGGTTCACGCCCTTGGACGGTCGAATTGATACGCTGAGACTCACTTCCAGTGTTGCGTTCTCGCGGTTCGCCTCGCGCACCACGATGTAGTACGTATCGTCCTTACCTAGCTTCGTTTTGATTCTGGAATCACGCGTTGACTCGTTTTCGTTGTCGTTGCGTTGAATCGTCTTGAGATTGGAGCCGAGCAACCAAACGATGGGATCGGTTCCGGGCGTCGTTGTGTGGACGCGAATATCGACATCCTCATCCTTTTTTCCAGCGAAGCGATAGGCGCGATACAATGGGTCTTCCGAGTACGAGACGACCTTCGTCTCGCTGTACCAAATCGTGCCGAGCACCTCGGTCGCTGTGAGACTGCGGAGCTCATAGTCCTGCGCCTCGTTGGTGCTCTCCGCTGAATTGCTGCAAGCGGCGACCAAAGAAATGCCAATGCCAAGCGAAATTGGCCGTAAATTCATTGTTATCCTCCACCATCCCCCCGAGATGGCTGTCTAAAGTTAAGAGTGAAACGAACGCAAACTCGACGGTTGTATTCCTGGTTCGACGCGTGTGCGTATACCAGCGCTATACCGCAAATAATGATGTTGGCAAGGAGACCTCAAAAATGTGTCAGTAACACTGCACCTCGACGACGCGTTCGACAGGACCTTGTTTCGACAGGACCTATCTGAGAGACCGCCGTCCGTCGCGCGCCAGCGCAATGGATCCAGTCCTACGATGCAACGCATGTCCCTTCGCATCGTCCGCCTTGGCAGTCCACGAGTACCCAACGAAGGCCTTCGGCTCGGCACCGTTCGTCGTCCCCCGCGTGGTGTTCCAAAGGAACGCTTCGCGTCCGACGACTGGTACGATCTTTGGTTTCCAAACCTTGCGCCAACGCTTGAGACCATGAAGCTCGGGTTGGAGGCGCAAAGCGATCGCGCATGGACTGCGTTCACCAAGAAATTCCGAGCCGAGATGGCGGATCCAAACGCAAGCCGCACCCTCGACCTTCTTGCTGCGCTTTCCCACACGACAAATTTTTCGGTCGGGTGCTACTGCGAGGTCGATGCGCGTTGCCATCGGTCGATCCTGCGCACGCTGTTCGCATCGCGCAGGGCCAAGATCGTCTAAGGCACACACCTGCTCAAAGCAACTGCGACAACAAGGTGCGCGCCGGCACTACGACGGGCCCACGGTGCTTGAAGCAATCGATCTGTTCGTAGTCGAGATCGACCACAGCTTGAAACGCGTGCAGAGCGCCAACCTGTTTTTTGAAATGCGCCAACGTCAGGGACAGGTGCGTGTTGCGCTTTTTGACCTCGACAAGAAACCACGGCTTCTTGTCTCGAATCACCAAGAAGGGCAGCGGCGGTTCGTCCTGCGCGGCGAGTAGCGAAAACCCAAGTTGCAGCGCTCCGTGTGGTGAGGGCGCGCAGGCCAGAGGGAAATGTCCGACAATCCCTTCCGTCTTCGCGCGGTGTCGCGCATCCAAACACGACGCCGCCAGTGAACTGCGATAAGGACGACGGCAGTTCCCGTGCGCCGCTTCGCACGGATGGAGGTATGGGGCATGGCATGTCGGCAGGTCGTGCTAGCAGCTTCGCTGCTGGTCGGGGTTTTGAGCTCTTGTTCAGAACCTGTTCATTCACGGTTCGATGCTTCCGTCGCCCCAGTTGACCCGGGACAATCCAACGACTCCGGCGCTAGAACGGACGCGGGATTCAACATCGACCCCGACGCTCAACGAGGTGCATGCATCACCTGCACGACTGATTTTTCCGCAGTGACAACGTGCGACGGTCGCGTCCTTGAAACGTGCCAAGGCATGGACTCCTGCGATCCAAAATCGTTTAGGTGCCGCCCTGCGTGCGACGTCGCCGCCGAAAATAAGCAATCGGTTGGGTGCGAATACCGACCAGTATTTCTTGAACAGCAGCAAAGTGACGACTGGTACTGCTTTGCGGCCATCGTCACCAACACCCGCACGATCCCCGTAAAAATTGCCGTCGAATTTGGTGGACTTTCGCTCAAGCCCGAATCCTTCGCGTGGCATCCGAACGGTACGGGCCCAAACCTCACCTACGCTCCCTACGATCCGACAGTCGGCATCGCCCCGGGCAACGTGGCGATTCTCTTCCTCTCGGGCTTAGAGGGCAAAGCTCCCCAGTGTCCGAAGGCCGCCGCCGTCAAAGGTGGGGCGATGTTCAAAGGAACCGGTATTGGGCAATCGTTTCGGGTGACGAGTGATAACCCCGTGACGATGTACCAGATCAATCCATACGGCGGAGGCAGCGCGGCCGTCACGGGCTCGTCGCTCCTTCTCCCTACGAGCAGTTGGGACACGGGGTACATCGGCGTGAACGCGTTTTCGAAGAGCACCCTCACGAACGCACCGCTCACAATGAACATCATTGCCAGCGAAGATCAGACCACCGTTCAAATGCGGCCCATTCGCGCCGTCAAAGCGGGCGGCAGTCTTCCAGCAGGAACTGCGAACCAAACGTACACGTTCACACTTCAACGCGGACAGCACGCGCAGTTCTCTCAGCTCGATGAACTCACCGGCAGCGTCATCAGTGCCGACAAACCCGTCGGATTTCTCGCCGGACATGCCTGCATGAACATCCCGGTCGATACACCCTATTGCGATCACGGCGAGCAAATGATCCCGCCGGTCCGAGCGCTCGGGCACACGTATGCCGCCGTGATGCATCTACCACGCACCACCGAACCCGCCGTGTGGCGCATCATCGGCGCGGTTGATGGAACCCAACTGACGTACTCGTCGAACGTGGGAGGCCCAGCCACGTTGAGAGAGGGCCAAGTCGCAACCTTCATCACGGGCGATCCCTTCATCGTGAGCTCTCAGGATGAGAGCCATCCGTTCATCTTGCTCACGCACATGAGCGGCTCACGATGGACCATGGGCACCAATATGGAGGGATACGGCGATGCGGATGTCGTGCTCGTCGTTCCACCAAAACAGTACCTTTCAAGTTACGTTTTCTTCTTGGATCCAACGTACCCCGAGGGCCACGTGGTCGTCGTACGAAGCAAGAACGCGAACGGTCAGTTCGAGGACGTTGAGCTCGACTGCGCTGGCAAGCTGTCGGGGTGGACGGCGCTTGGCGATTACGAGTGGACACGGGTCGCCCTCATCAAGGGCAATTTTCAAGACGTCGGCAGCTGCTCGAGCGGCCGACACGACATCAAGAGCAAGGCCCCGTTTGGTCTTTGGGTATGGGG
>JAHFDX010000384.1 GCA_023248785.1 Myxococcales bacterium | reverse complement strand
ATCATGATAGATAACCTGGCCGGAGATGCATGTTCGCGCTGCTTACCTGCGGTAATCTGTGCGTGGACTGGGCCGTGTTCAGCCTTGTTATTGTTGGATTTTCTAGCGTCATGCCGAGGTAACCGAGCTTTGGCGTGCGATGCACCAACCGTTTTCATTCGCCCTTTTCCGTTAGTTGAGCTGGTCAAGCACCCAATCGCGAACGGACTTCATGCGAAGTCCGACTCCATAACCGAGTCCCCCGCACGCAGCCGTTGTAACCCGCTCCCCGGAAATCACGCCAACCAACCGTTCATTGCGAATCACCGCTCCACCGCTATCGCCGTAACAAGTTCCTGCGCTCGTCGTGTTGTTCCAACTAATTGTATTTGAGTCATACAAGCGCACGTTGGTGTCGAGCTTGTGGCGGCCTTCGCGCGACCAAAATCCCGCAATATCGAGGCGATCCGTAACGCCCCAGCCCACCAGTGTAATGTCCGCCGACAAGCTAACGTCATCATCGGTGCCCGTGAGGGCCAATGTCTTGAGAGTCGATCCGTCGGTTACGGACACCTTCGCGACCTGAATATCGTGCTTGGTATCGTAGGAGCCGACTCCCTTGAAGTCCGGATGGACCACCGATGAGGCGACTTGAAAGTAGCGATCGGATGTGGAACGCACCAAGATCCAGTCGCCTGCAGATCCCGATGTGACACCACAATGGCCCGCGGTCACAACCCATGCTTGGGTTCCGCTTTGCTTGATCACCGTGCCGGAGCAATACACGGTCGCGTCCGATGCGCCGGAAGCTGTGACGAACCCGACCACCGATTGGCGTGTTGAGTCGGTTCCGCCGTAGATTGCAGCAGCCTGATCCTCTGTTGTTTCAGGTTCAAACGACTGCGAACAAGCAGTGACCGCACACAGCGCAAGTCCAACAAGACCGAGTTTCATTGTGCTCTCCGTGCGCCCGCCCCCGCGATGCTTCCCGGACGACTCAAGTGAGTGGTCCTAGCCTCCCCCAAAATGAGCCGTCCGCAATAACCTCTCGGGTACGGAGCACACCCCACGTCAGAGCCAAACTGTTACCTGGGAGGTACTCACTGCGCGATCTCCGACCAGTGGATTGAGTTCCTGCACCAACAGGATCCAACCGGCACACGCAGTCGAACATTCTCACAAATTATTGACGATGGACTCTTGCCCGAACAAACGATCGACTCCTCGTTGCTCAATCGAGTGTATCCCTAACCTCAATCGACTGTAGGAACGACGCGACAATCGCTGCTGTTGCAGCGGGTTTCTCGATCATTGGCAGGTGCCCTACGCCGCGCATGATCACAGTCTGAATTTGCGGCGCGTGTGTACGAGCAACATCAGCTCCTTGCACGTGAAAGACCCCGTTTGAATCCCCCCAAATACCAAGCATCGGCATTCGGAGCTTCTCAAGGCGCGCACCTAGGGCCGTTCGCTCGAGAAGCAACGTGCGCCAAATCGCGTCGTAGGCTTTCGCGCACTCAATCTCGCGATTGCGCAAATGATCCAAGACCGGGTACGGAACAAAGGGTTTCTCTACGAAGGTCAACGAAAGAAGGCGATCAAACGCCTCGTTGCTCCGTACAACCAATGGGGCTTCGCCGTGCGCGATGCGCGCATCCATTGTAGACGGCGCGTCAGTCTTGATGCCGTGGGGCTCAATGAGCGTAATTGAAACGACTGCGTTCGGTGCTTGGGTAGCCATCGCCGCGACAATGTGGCCGCCCATTGAAGCTCCCACGAGGTGCAGTTTTCTACCCCCAAGGGCGCGCGCAATGGACCACGCATGGGTGGCTTGAGACTCAATGTCGAACGCATCGTCCTTCAATGCCGTCGAGTTACCAAACGCTGGCAAATCGATCGCGATCATTCGATGTGACGCGGGAAAGGCAGCAACAAACCTCACCCAGTCGTCACTGCTACCCCCGAAGGTGTGGACGAACAGGATCGGTTCAGCGGGACCCCCGCGCTCGAGATAGGCAATACGACGCCCTTCCACGACGGACTGCCCATTCGATACACCGGCGCGCGCACGTTCCGCTCTCAACAAGATGGCTGCCCATGGCTTAGGCGTGAGGTAGTAACTCGCGACAACGGCCATGAAGAGACAGGCCGCGATCCAACGCAAGGGGTGTCGATTGCCTTGCATCGCTAGATTCGCGACCAATCTGCATCTACTGGCAAGAGTAAAGGGTTGTTCCGTCGCCATTCTTATGCACAGTATTCGTGCACTTGGTCCCCGACGGGCACCACGATGAATTCGGGCCCGCGAGGCTTGTGCAGTTCACGACGCAAGTTCCGGTGTCGTTCCACGGAGCAAGAAAACACGACCAATGCTCCCCATACCCAATGCACGATGGGATGCCATTGTTAAAAGACGTGCACATTTCGTAGCTCGACTTGTTCTCATGGCCCGGGCACTCACAGCTCGAAGCTCGGCTGGTCGTACCGGCGTCGCCCTTCGTTGACGTCGATGAGCCGGTGGAACTCGTGAAACATGCGTAGGTATTTGACGTGTTGACGCACCCCGCGGATTCGGCGCACTGAAGCTGACCCTCAGTAGCTTTCCCACACACATTCGTGCAGTACGAGGCATTGGCCCCTTGTGGGAAAATAGGAATGGAGCCTTCGCGCACGCTCCCTTCCCCTTCCGTTCCACCAGAACCCGGTGAGTCGTTGACGCCACCCAAACACGGCTCAAAAACCGCCTCACACCTTGATTGACAGTCGTCTGCCTTGGACCCCAACGGCGTCGATGACGACGAACATGCGATCGCAATCGCGCCGGCAGAGACGATCGATCCGGCGTTGGCAAGTCGTTTGAACAAGATTCTCATGGCCGCTCTCCCGAGTGACCTGCCCCGATGTCTTGTTTATGGGACGCAATGACCAACTCGCCATCACCTCCCAGGTTGGTGTCGGTTGCGATGACAAATCATCGTCACACCCATATACTGAACGCATGAATCGTTCTTCCGTTCGCGAGGTCAAAAATCCTCCAAATCCATGGGCAAAAACGGATGTTGCGTATGACCTGGGAGATGTTCCGCACACGCGCCTTGACGTGTACGAGGACCACACTCGGAATATCGTGTCGCGCAATGACAGCCCCGACTTGGGGTTTCGATGGAGCGTAAACCCGTACCGCGGGTGCTTCCACGGATGCGCCTACTGTTACGCGCGCCCGACTCACGAGTACCTGAGCTTCGGCGCTGGTAGCGATTTCGAGCGCAAGATCGTAATCAAACCTGAAGCCGCGGCGCTCCTCCGTGAAGCGTTCGAAATGCGCTCGTGGAAGGGCGAAGTGATCGTGTTTAGCGGCAATACCGATTGTTACCAGCCGCTCGAAGCGAGCTACGGTCTTACGCGAGGGATGCTCGAAGCGTGCCTCGAATACAAAAACCCTGTGGGCATCATCACCAAGTCTCCGGTCATCGAGCGTGACGTTGCGCTTCTCGTCGATCTTTCGAGAGTGACCAGCGTAACCGTCGTCATCAGCATTCCGTTTTGGCAGCCAGAACATGCGAAGGCGCTTGAACCTTTCGTGACTACACCCGTTCGGCGCATGCGCATCATCGAGCGTCTCGCGGCCGCGGGCATTCGAACAGGCATCCATGTTGCGCCCATCGTTCCCGGCCTCAACGAGGGCGAGATGCTTCCGCTGCTTGCAGCAGCCGCGCGCGCCGGAGCGCAATTTGCGGGTCATTCGCTTTTGCGCCTTCCCGGATCGGTAAAAGAAGTGTTCGAGGCGCGCATTCGAGAATCGCTTCCACTTCGCGCCGAACGAATTTTGCGGCGCATTCGTGAGATGCACGACGGCAAATTGTACCGCCCCGAGTTTGGAGTGCGCCAACGGGGAAGCGGGCCATACGCCGAGATGATCCATTTGGCATTCGACGCTGCAGCGCAAAAAGCAGGCCTTGCTACCGGCAAACGAGCCGAAGTAAGCGCAATCACCTTTCAGAGACCCGGCCAGAAAAGGCAGCTCAGTCTGTTCCCTGCCTAGAACACAGAGTAAAACGCGCGCATGCGCCTTATGCCCACTTGGCTGATGCTTGGCCTCCTTACACCGACGCTCGGACGGGCCCAGCCGTTGATCTACCCGCGCGCCATCGCGAGCTACGAACTTGGCGTGAGCCTCGATCCTGTTCGCCACACGGTTGCAGGCAAAGGCAAGTTGCGATGGGTCAATGCAAGCCGGTCCCCGCAAAACGAGGTGTGGCTTCATCTTTATCTGAACGCATTTCGCAAGGGCTCGTTGTTCCTGCGCGAGGCGCAAAGCGAGGGCGGTCGTGGGCGCGGCGACGTAACATCGGAGGGCTCGATTACGCTTGGCGATCTTACACTCGTCACCTCGACAGATCGCTTTCCGCTCTTGAGTGCAGTGGAGCGTTCGCGCGGCGGAGATCCCGACGAAACCGACGCCCGTGTGCCGCTTCCGATCCCGTTGCAGCCCGACGAAACCGCAACGTTCGAATTTGAATGGACAAGCACCTTGCCCAACGTAATCGAACGCACAGGATTCGTGGATTCATTTCACATGATCGGGCAGTGGTTTCCGAAGATCGCGCGGCTTGAGCCCGACGGAACGTGGGCGCACTTTCCTTTTCATCATCAAGCGGAGTTCTAC
>JAHFDX010000383.1 GCA_023248785.1 Myxococcales bacterium | reverse complement strand
TGCGGCGGCGGCTCATTTTTGCACGCGGCTGCGGTCAAGGTTCCCGTCAGGGCTAAAAACAGCGAGCGATCGAGCTTCATTCGGGTGCGTGCACCTTACATCTCACCCGCGGAAAAGGCGAGGGTGCGCCCACAAGGCGGCCACACTATTGCCGGAACCCAAGTGATCCGTAGCCCTATGGCAGAGGTCGATATCTGTGGTTTGGCCCGTGCGAGAACACTTCCGTCGGCGTGTGCTGCAAATAGCGGCGGTTGCCTGGGTTGCCGCGTGTACAACCCCGGCCATCCAAATTGAATCGCATGGACCGCTGGCGACCCAACTTTGGATCTGCTCGCCGGTGTCCATTAATGCCTCGGCGCTCGATGGCGGAGTGACCGATGCGGAGGGTGCGGATTGTGGCACGATTCCCGACGCCACCCTCGTCGATGCAACGCAACCGAGTGATGCCAGCGACGCAAGCACCGTCGATGCGGGTGATGCAACTGACTCTGGTGATGCGCGCGACGCAAACGACGCCGTGTCCGCCGACGTGGTCGTAATGCCCGACATAATCTGCAAGGTTCAACCAGTCATGATCGACGGCGGCACTTCATGTGTCGAGGAGTATGCGCTCAACCTAAAGCTCACAAACCATACGAGCGATCCGATCAGCTCGATCGACTACATGGCGTTTGTGGACGGACCCCTTCGAATTGTCACGCCACCGCTGCCGAACGTTGACTCCAAATGTAGCAGTACAGGTCACCTTTGTTGCGCGGCACCATGGACGCTCGGTTACGGGGACACCGCCGAGATCCAGCTTGCGTTGATTCATACAAACGCGAGTCACGTCAATCTCACGTACATATGCGGCACGAGTCAATCGAGCACGGTGGCCGACGTGGTCGGCGTGAGTAAGCCGCCACCGGATAGTTCATGGGCCCGCCGTGAGATCGATTTGGAAATCGGCGGTACCTACGGAAGTGGCAAGACGTTTGTGACCGCTCAAACGGTCACGTTCTAATTGAATAGCGCCGTGTAGTACGCTTCCGATCGTGGAACCTCTCAGCGTCCGTGGCGCACTCAATCATCTGAAGATGCGAACGCAACAGGCCGTCAGCCAATACGGCCATTCGGGGGAATTGACGCCTCCGGAAGTTGCGTCGCTGAACACAATCGCGCTTGAGGTGAATGGGCAGCCCATTTTGGACATTGGCGTGGGTGGCGGTCGAACGGTCAAGGCCCTATCGGAGTTGAGCGACGACTACGTAGGCATCGACTACGCACCGGAAATGCTCCAAGCATGTCGCGAGCGTTTCCCGGAGCGCAGATTCGTACACGCAGACGCCCGCGATCTCACCGGATTCTCGGATCGCTCTTTTTTTCTCGCCTGCTTCAGTTGCAATGGTCTCGGAATGGTGAATCACAACGATCGCATTCGGATTCTGCGCGAGGTGTACCGCGTCCTCAAGCCGGGCGGCGCCTTTCTGTTTTCGACGCACAACCGAAATTGTCCTCTGGCCGATTTCGAGTATCCAACCTTCGAGCCCTCGGCAAATCCGGCGCGATTGCTTGTTCGTGGAGTGCGCTTCCTCAAGGACACGGTCGCCCGCGTGCGCAACCGTCGCGAACTAAAACCGCTCGAGGTCCATCACGAGGAGTACGCTGTGCTCAACGACGTCTGCCACAACTACGGCACGATGCTTTACTACATTACGCTGCAAGCGCAGCGGCGCCAGCTTGAGCAAGTGGGCTTCGAACGAGAGGCGATCGCGTACGATCTGTCGGGCAAACTCATCGAAGCTGACACGATTGACAACTCGATCTTGCTGCTCGCGCGAAAACCGATTGCACGTTCACGCACATCGACGATCCCGCCGTCGCGGTGAATGCCTTCTCAAGCTGGCGCGCCACGCGTCGCGCTGTCGTTCGAGGGAACCAGCAAGAGAATGATCACGAGATATACAAAGCTCACTGCAAGTCCAACCACGTACGCCGGGCCAAACCAGTGATCAGGTCGAAGCCCGAGCTGCACCGCATAACTTCCACAGGGCAACCAACGAAAATCGCGAACCCGAAGAAAAGTAGAGGCGAATTTTTCGAGAATCGCCAGGATTGCGCCGATGTAAAGGCAAGTGAATGTCACTCCCGGCCATCCGAAGTTCCAATAGCCTTCGGCAAAAACGCCAGGCGCCGTCGACGAGGTGTCTGTCCCTGTTGCCAGGCGATTGAACTGTGCCCCGTAAAGGACCACGGGTTTATCAAGCCAAATGAATCGGGGCACAAACAGCTGCGGAATCTCTTCGTACGTTCGACCGGGGCTTCCTCGATCGTACATGTCCATCGCAAACGCTTGCGCGTTCGTATAGTCGAGACGCGTCCACCATCCTTGCTGTCGCTCGTCAGGCGCAAAGCTGCCGTGGCGCTCGGTCGCATCAAGGCTCGCTTCGATGCGCGACGAAAGACCCTTATCGCTTCGGTCAGAAAGAACCATGCGCGCTTCTGTGACATAAGGCACGAGCAGGAAATAGGTGACGGCAGCAACACTGCCGCACGCAGCAATCGTGCTGATGCGCGGACGATGCATGTAGATCGCGAGCGCCACCATGAAGAGCACGGTAAGAACTTCAATCTTTGCGTGTGAAATGAGAGCCACTGCAAGCTCGACGAACGTGAACGCAAGAGCAAGCGGAAATACCCGTTTCCTTCCCCCAAGCGTGACATCCCAAAGCAAGAACATCACGAGGCGCGTAGCCGAACCGAACGCTGCAATAGACGTTGGCGGAACAAATGACAGAAGCCCCAGCTCGTAAGGAACGAGCAGTCCGTACTTGATCGGAATCGTAAACACGGCGAGCACAATGATGAGCCGCCATGGATTGGGCGTGCCTCTAGGTGGCGGAAGTTCAGGCAAACGCAATGCGACAAGTGCGTGCGTCATGAAGACGATTGCCAAAGCCACTGCGTTAAGAACGTTGGTTCGAAGCACGCCAACGTCGTCTATCCGGTAGAGACACGATGAGAACTCGTTCGACTCCGCCGTTGCAAAAACCTTCGCCGATGCACCGATACCGAAATACACGGCGCAGGAAACCGCGAACCATGGAAGCGGCATGAAGAGGCTCTCCGGCCCTCTTCGGATGCGGAAGAAGAACACGATCGCACTCGCAACCAATACGGTTGCAGGGATCAATGTATTGGCGCGTTCAACCCAGGCGTAAAAGCGATACGTTTCGACAAGTTGTCCGGACAGGGCTGCGAGCGCAAGTAGCCCCGCAGCGACGGCGATCGCACCCGACCCATGACCGCGAGCGTCAGGCTTTCCGTGTGATGGGAGGCTACTCATCGATTTCGTTGTGCATGTAGGGCGTGTTCAACATCGCGTCACGACAACTCTGGGCTCGGGTTCGTCCTCTTCGATACCATGGGCATTACGATTTCGATGAACCGTTCATAGAATCTTTGCGCAGTGAAATTTTCTACGGCCCGCGCTTGCGCTGCCTTTGCGTGACGGGCAGCAAGGCTCGGGTCGCGCAGTAGCGGAATCGCCGCTTGCGCGATGGCATTGCCGCTTTGGGCATGTGCAAACACCGCGCCGTTTCCGGACGGGAAGAGCTCCTCCATAACGGTGTCTTGGATGCCGACGAGGGCCATTCCGTTGTACGCGGCCTCCACTGCGACAAGTCCGAAGCCTTCCTGAAGCGAAGGCAGGAGAAAGACGCGCGAACTTCGGTAAAGATCGTCGCGCACGTCGTCGCTCACAAAACTCAGACAATGAACGCCGCGTAGCGCGTTTGCTCGCTCGCGGAGACGAATTTCGTCATCGCCCCCACCGACGAGAAAAAGCTCCGCCTGCGGAACAGCCGCCACGATTTCGGGCCATGCATCGAGTGCTGCATCCTGTCCTTTCACTTCGTTCCTTGCCATTCGACCCACGAGAAGCGCGCGTGGCGGACGCTCTGAAATGGGCGGCGGAAGCGTATTGAACGGACTTCCAAGCCACGTCACATGCACTACGGGCAACCATGGATTCTGAGACCGCGCTCGATCGACAGTGAACTGCGAATTCGCAACGAGCAGGCTCGCACCCACTAACGCTGTACGCCGCCACTTCGTTGCTGGAAGCCACACTTCGGTTCCGTGTAAAAAGATCGCATACGGAATTTTTCGCAACCACGGCGTGACGGCGTGAATGCGGGCAAGGTCCACATGATCGTAAAATACGAATGCCGGCCTATCCATCACGGCACCACGAAGACTCTCGAGGAGTACGCCACCCACGCGACCCAGATAAGGACGCTCAACATGATGGTGCCACGTTGTTACGCGTGCCACGTTTCCGAGCGCCGTGGTGATGGCACTGGCGACAATTCCAATTCCTCCGAACGTCGGTCCCAATCCAGAAGTGACAAGCGCGATCGTGGGCGCGGATTGCGTCACATTCGATCGCGGTTGCTGCCTCGAAAAGCCGGCGTCATACAGGGCGGCTTGCCTCGAGAAAGAGAAATGCTCCACGTTGGCCTTGGGCCTTTTGCACGTAGGCTTCGGGAAGAAGTGGAAGAATGTGTTTTCGAATCGTTCGCGGCAAGGGCAACACGTCGACGTCTTGCCCTAACACTTGGGACGAAACGTTTTCGAAAAACGTGCGAAAGAGATCCTCGAACTGATCCTTCA
>JAHFDX010000382.1 GCA_023248785.1 Myxococcales bacterium | reverse complement strand
GTCGTGCGCCGTGAGCTCGGGTTTATGTCACCCGTGCGCGAGTCACCGCCCGAGTCACGCTATGTGCGGGCCCGGTGGCTCCTTCCAACGGATGCGCCCGTGCGCACTACGTTTTTGGTATTTGCCGCGACGGGCGATCAAGATTTCGAAGCGCGCACACGTCTTTGGGTTCCACTTGTGAAGGAAGGGTATTCAGCGGTGCTCTTCGAGTATCCGTTTTACGGAACCAGAGCACGTATTGGTCAGCGAGGCGTTTGGCTGCGAACGGTAAGTGATCAGGTTTTGTTGCATTTTGCCACGGCAGTTGAAGCCCTTTCTCTTTTGGCATGGCTGCAAGGTCAGGGATGTTCGCGTCTTGGGGTGAGCGGTTTCAGTCAAGGAGGTGCCGCCGCCGCAACGTTGGCAACGCTTTGGCAAAAACCTCTTGCCATTGCCCTGTTTGGAACCGGGATTAGTCCGGCGCCTATTTTCACATCCGGCGAGATATCGACGAAGGTCGACTTTGCCAAGCTTGGTCCATCGTCTGAGAAGCTTCTGTATGACGTCATCGAAGCTGGAAATTTGTCCCGATATCCACTTCCCGTTCTTGTTCCCGATGCGGTGATGGTCGGAGCTACGCGCGATGCGTATGTATCCACGAGCGATGTCCGAGCCCTGCATTCGCATTGGAAGGGATCGCAGCTGCGATGGCGCCCAGGTGGGCATGCGAGCCTATGGCTTGCGCATCGCGATGCCCTGCGCGAGGCGGTGCGTGATGCGGCCTCCTACGCGGGAGACGACAGAAGCGATGGGATCAAGGCGGCGAGTGCCTCGTAGTCACTTCGATCATTGTAAATTTGTGCACTCACGCGAAGTACGCGCAAGGGCTGTAGAGGCCATGAAAAAATAGGAACGACGATGCGTGCGCGATCGAAAAGAGCACGCTGGATCGGATCGATTTCCAGCGCCGATCTCGACGCGATATTCGAAGGCGGGAGAGGAAGCGTGGCCATCGAGCCGATCATGGATTCCGGCGCGGGCAGCGCAACTTCGAGCGCCTCTTTGAGCAGCGCGCGTGCTTCGAGAGCACGGTCACGATTTCGGCGCATGATGCCCGAAAATCCATTGGGGTCTTGCGCGCTCAACCACTCGAGTGCCTTGGGAACCGAAAGCCAGGCGGTAGGATCGAGCGTGCCGGGCCAATCGAAAAGCGATTGATAGCGTGAGGCGCTGAAGGTGCAATTGTAACCGTGACTGATCACAGATGGCAACAGAGCTTCGCGTGCGTGTGCAGCTGCGTAGAGAAATGCGGCGCCCTTTGGCGCGCACACCCATTTATGCAAGTTGCCGACGTAGTACGTCGCACCAAGCGTGCTCAATGAGAGTGGCAGCATTCCAGGAGCGTGCGCGCCATCGATCAGTGTGGCAATGCCGCCCTGGGTTGCGATCGCGATGAGCTTCTCAATAGGAAAAATTAGCGCAGTCGGGCTCGTGATGTGATCCAGGACGAGAAGTTTTGTGCGCGTCGAAAGGCACGCTTCGACGGAGCGAATGACCTCATCTTCACCGGAGAGGGGAAAGGGAACTTCGGCGATTATGATTTTTACGCGCTCCTCACTCTCGAGGGCACGCATTACGTTTCGTACGGCGTTGTAATCGTGGGATGTAGTCACGATCTCGTCGCCAGTGGCCCATTTTATGGATCGCAACACTGCGTTGGCGCCCTCGGTGGCGTTGCGGATGAACACGATCCCTTCGGGCGTAGCCCCTAGAAAGCGTGCGAGCTCGGTCCGAGCGCGTTCAAGTGCACCCGGCACTTCATCGAGCATGAACCGAACAGGATTTTCCTCTAAGCGCGCCCGCCAGCGAGCTTGCTCGTCGAGTACGACGCGTGGACATGCACCGAAGGAGCCGTGGTTGAGATAGCGAAGTCCCGGTTCGAGAAGCCAGTGCCGTGAAATGTCGGGATTCATCGTTGTACCTGTTCAGTCCTTTTTCGCACGTACCGCCCATAGGATGGTTACAACCGTGGCGACGGTGCCCGCTATGCCAATGAGATCAAACGCGCGCGACCAGCCCGATTTTTCGGCAATAGCTCCAATCACAAGCGGAGCTGCAGCGCCCGCAAGGTAGCCCACGCCATCGATGAGGCCGACGGTGGTCGACGCGATACTCTTGCCTCCGAGATCGAGTGCAACGGCACCGAGCAGCAGCGTGTAAGGCCCCTGAAGAAAGAGGCCACAGACTCCGACGATGGCTGCAGCGTGAAGCGAGCTCTTCACAGGAACGTGTGCAAGTGCGAAAACCGCAACGACATGAAGACCTAGAAACACCGCCATGACGGGCGCACGTTTTCCCGGGCCGAACCGATCGCTGATGCGACCCGCAAGAAGCGCACCTAAAATTCCCCCTCCTCCAAACAGCGCGCTCTTGAAGAGCGACCCCGAGATTGCGCCGGACTCGCCGACTGCGCTGGCTACGTCATAGAGATAGCGGGGCATCCAACTCACGAAGCACGTTTGAACAAACGTGAGCATTGCGGAAAGAACGAGAGCTAACCAAAAGGCCGGCTTACGAAACAGGGACCGCAGGACGACGCCGTAACGTTCCTTAGACTCGGGAGCATGAGACTCGGGAGCATGCTCGATAGTCGGCGCGTGCTCAGGCGATTTTGCGTTGGAGCTCGGAAGCATGATCCAGCCAAGAACGATGGCTCCGAAGAGCAGTGCCGGGTTCAGAAGAAAAAGAGCTCGCCACGAAGCGCGATCGACAATAAGGCCACACACGATGAGCGCGATCGGGCTGCCAGCGACATAGCTGATGGAGAGGAGCCCCATGAGCGAGCCGCGCTTTTCATTCGGGAAGGAGTACGAGGCGACATTGACGACGCCACTCCAGCCGCCCGCTTGAAACAATCGGTTGAACGTTGCCAAGATGACCAACGCTGTGAGGCTGGAGACGAGGCTCATCCCAAGCGACAGACCGATCGAACCGATTGCGCAAAGCGAAAGTAGCGCTTTTCCACCGATGCGATCGCCAAGGGCCCCCATTGCCGTCTTTCCAACGGCATGCCCCAACACGACCCACGCCATAGCAGCGCCCCATTGCGCCTTTGTGTAACCGTATATGTTGCAAAATGGCACCTGTGCCGCATCGACATTGGCGCGGCACAGGTAAAACGACGCGTACACCACAATGAGCACCGCAAGTGCGCGCGTGTGCTTCGGCATGGGCATTAGAGGCTTAACGTATCACTTTGGTTCCACACCTTCTGTCGCAGAATCTAGCGCAATGATCTGAACGTCGTACGTCTTGCTCGCGCCGTCAGCCGCAACGTTGATGGTCACTTGCCCGGGTGTTTTTGCAATGACGGCAACGACGTTACTGTCGAGTGTGGCGCGCGACTCGAGAAGGGTTGGATTGCTCGAGGTGACCGAGAGAGCGACGCCAGGTGCAGAGCCATTGTGAGGCTTCGCATGCAGCGTGAATACGTCGCCAACGAAGAGCACTAGGTTGCCGTCTTTGTCTGTGGCTTGGCCGTGGGGACGTTGACCCACGGTGAGATCGACGGCGTCGCGGTCAACGACGGCATCGCAGGAACGTTGGTTGCACGTACCCGAAAGGAGCGTGAGCGAAATGAGTACCCACCGTCCTACGTCACGGAAGCGAGGCATCGGAACCTCCTTCTGCGTCAACGTCTGCAGATGCGTCTTCGGCGCTCGATTCGACGGGCGTGTAAACGACCGCCGTTGCCTCGGGGAGGTTTCCGAGTCGAGCATGGATTCGCGTGCTTCCTTCACGAAGCGGCTCGAACGTCACTTCGCGTTCGGTGGTCGACTTGATGCGGACGATCGACGGATCTTCGACGGTAAACGAAAACGAAATGCGTCCACCAAGCGGAGTCGACGTAGAGGACAGCCACGTGACAGGTCGGCCTTCTGCATCGATGCCATAGTCTCGCGGGTATCCGTATGCAGTTGCGCGGTACGCATACTTGTTCTTGTAGTAGGGCGTGAGCTCGATCCGCGTGGGCTCGCCAACGTCAACACGAGCAATGCCGGAGATGGACGCTGACGAGGGCGATGTTTTGGCAAATACGTAAAAAGGGGCCACTCGTTTGGCGGTGATTTCGCTTCCCGAAACGGTCAGATAGTCCGTCGTGGGAACGTTAAGCGTGGCCCCCGTTGTCGCAAAACGAACGGGTACGTTCGGTGCGATCGCCCCCGGTGAACTTGACCCCCAAACGTCCGCCCGTCCTTCGCACGCTGCATCATGTTCGCCTTGGTCGTCCGAGCAGTCGATGTGCACTCCGCTTCCGTACGTGCCCTTCGCGGGACCGCCGCACCCCGGACCGAAGTCTTCGTACATCACGGTTTGACATCCCGTAAGTACGAGAACCACAAGACCACGCTGCCAACTGCTCTCCCGCATGCAGAGCGCTAGAGCATCCGTTGTGCCAGCTCATTTACGTCGGGGAACGCTAAGGACACGGCGTTTCTCGCCCAAACATGTGAAAATCAAACACACCCACGAGGGTGCTCTTTGTTCACGGTCTGTAGGGCTAGGACGCTGTCAGGACTTTACAAGGATGTCCGGTGCATAAACTTTGAAAGATGTCCGGTCGCATGGTTGGGTCTCCTTCAAAAGAACAAATAAATCCTCACTCCCTAAGCTG